>CAZZHL010000014.1:14830-16577 GCA_964653945.1 uncultured Pirellulales bacterium | reverse complement strand
TCCTGCAGAGAGAAAAAGAGGAAGCCCATGATTACAGGTATTTTCCTGAGCCGGACCTTGTGCCGGTAGAGGTGACAGGAAAATGGTTGGATGATATCCGTTCTCGCCTTTGCGAGCTGCCTATAAAAAAACAAATTCGATTTGTGACAGAGTATGGTTTGAGCAATTATGATGCGGGCGTCTTGACTGCGGAACGCTCAACTGCAGAGTTCTTTGAGCTGGCTGTCAAAGCCGGCGGCGACCCGAAAAGAGTCTGCAACCTTGTAACTCAGGACTACCAAAAGCTGGCCAATGAGAAAGGTTGTAGCATTGCTGATTTGGGAGTCTCGCCGGAAAAGATAGCTCAATTAGCAACTATGATTACCGACGGAGTTGTTAGTGCAACCGCATCAAGCACAATAGCAGCTATAAGTGTTGCGGATTTGGACAAAACACCTGAGGACATCGCCTCGGAACGTAACCTGATTCAAAAAAGCGATGCCGGTGAGCTGGAGCAAATAGTTGACCAGGTTTTGAAAGAAAACCCAAAGGCCGTTGAAGATGTTACCAGCGACTCAAAGAAAAGTAAAAAAGCGCGTGGTTTTTTGCTTGGCCAGGTTATACAGAAGACAAAGGGACAGGCAAATCCGAAAGTGGTCTCTGAAATTCTCGACAAAAAACTTAGATGAATAGCTGGCATAGAAAGGGATAAAAAATGAATCCCGTTAGACACTCACATGACGAGAAACCATGTGTCTCTAATGGGCAAGAGTATGTAAGGAGATAGAAATGTCTAACGGGATGAAGATAGAAAAAAGCAGCAATATTACCAAAAGCCCTGTGGAGGTCGAGGGGGCGAAAGATGTAGATATAAGATGGCTTATTTCCAAAGCCGATGGTGCAGAAAACTTCGCAATGCGGATGTTTGAGCTGCAGCCGGACGGCTTTACTCCTTTACATACTCATCCCCACGAACATGAGGTATTCGTGATTGAAGGCCGAGGCGTCTTTGTTTTTGAGGGTAAGGAATACCCATTTAACACAGATTTCGTGATATTTGTGCCCGGTGGTAAGGAGCACTGCTTTAGAAATATAGGCGATTCGGTTTTGAGATTTCTTTGCATTATTCCTGCAGGGGCAAAATAAAACCAGCCGAAAATTTCTGATATTTTTTGCCGAAAATGTACTTGACTTTCGGTCTGGAATCGGCTAAAGAGATGTAAGTAAACAAAGAGGCGCATCAGACGGCAAATCAAATAATTCTCGCCGTGCTGTGCACTTGTCGCAGCAGGTAGGATTCGATTTGCAGTTGTAATGGGTACGAAAGAAGCTTGTGCACAGGCTGTGAGGATGCGAGAATGAGCGAGTCTAAGAGCAGCGGGAAAAAATCCATTAAAAAATCGAAGCGGCAGCGCGCGCAGAAGTCGAAATTAGAGCATATGGGTCGAAAGACAGCAAATCGCAACAAAATAGAACCGACGCTAAAGGCGGTCAAAGACTTGTATCGGGCTGTGATGGAAAACGAACGCTTTATGGCCACCATGATAGATGGCAACTATAGGATAGTTATGGTGAACAATGCGACCAGCAGGACTTTACGAAAGGTTGCTTCTGAGCTTGTCGGTCGAGAGTGTTTCCGGGAATTCGAAAAACGCAAGGCAATATGTCCTCATTGTCCCGGTAGAAAGACGATGGCCACCGGCCAGCCAGCAGAGGTCGAGACCGAAGGGGTCCGTGATGACGGAAGCCGTTTTTCAGTCCGCATCCA
>CAZZHL010000014.1:0-14730 GCA_964653945.1 uncultured Pirellulales bacterium | reverse complement strand
AACATCCAGGTAAGCACCAGGGCAATTTCTCTTCGTGGGAAAAACTTCATTCAGGGTATTTGGCGTGACATAACCGAGCGCAAAAAGGCCGAGCAAAAACTGCGTGATGACCGACAAGAGCTTAGGTCTTTGGCTTCCGAATTGACGTTGGTGGAGGAGCGTGAAAGGAGCCGTATAGCCGGTATGCTGCACGACCAAATTAGTCAGTCTTTGGTCATTTCCAAGATGAGATTAGAATCGCTTTGTAAATCCGGTTGTGACGGAAAAGTCAGCGCCACATTGGAGGAAGTCTGCAAATCGCTTGGCCGGACGATTAAAGATATGCGTTCCTTGATATTTAAGGTAAGCTCTCCGATATTAGAGCAATTGGGTTTCGTTGAGGCAGTGCAGGATTGGCTTGTAGAGGAAATCGAGAAAAAGCACGGAATCCAAACCGAATTTGACGATGATGGTCAAGATAAGCCGCTGGATGATGATGTTTCCGCTCTTTTGTTCCGAAACGTGCGAGAACTGCTGATTAATATTGTCAAACATGCACATGCAGCAAAAGCGAAAGTCTCTATCAATAAAATTGACAGCAAAATAGAGGTTTGTGTTGAAGATGATGGGATTGGGTTTGACCCCGGCAAGGTTGTGACCAGGGCTGTCGGCAAAGGAGGATTCGGCCTGTTTAGTATTCGCCAGCGGCTGGAACAATTTGGGGGCAATCTTGAGATTAAGTCTGAGCCGGATTGTGGTTGTAGGATTGTTATGACAGTACCGTTAAAACAGGAATGAATTAGTGAGGGAGAATAAGGATGAGCATAAGGATTTTATTAGCCGATGACCATCCAATCCTGCGTGAAGGTGTACGCTCGGTATTGGAGAAGGAACCGGATTTACAAGTGGTCGGAGCAGCTGAAAATGGACGAAAAGCTCTTGAGCTTGTACAAAAATTGCTACCGGATGTAATGGTTATTGATATCACTATGCCGAATTTGAATGGAATCGATGCTACGCGCCAGATAGTTCACGAATTTCCGGAAGTTAAGGTAATTGCCCTTTCGATACATTTAAGCAGGCAGTTTGTTGTCAATATGCTCAAGGCCGGCGCATCGGGTTATATATTGAAGGAATGTACTCCTGACGAGATTGTTAAAGCCATACGAGCTGTATTCGCAGGTGAGGTTTACCTTGCTCCATTAAAAGTTGTCAGCCTGGTTGCCGAGTGGGCAAAGAGCCCACAGAAGTCTGAATCGCTCTTAGATGTACTTACAGACAGGGAACGCGAAGTGTTCCAGTTAATTGCTGAGGGAGGGAACCCAAAGCAGATTGGTTTACAGCTGCATATATCCAGAGGGGCAGTCGATGCAATTGTTCGCAGGATAAAAATGAAGCTTAAGGTCGATAGTATTGCCAAGCTTGTTATAATTGCCCTGCAGGAGGGTGTCCTCTCTCTTGAAAATTAATTGGGGAGAATGGCCTTACAGGTATTGAAAATCGGGTTTTCTTGTTGAATCGAGTAAGGACATATGTTATATCCAAAGCCCGGGGAAATCCCATTGATATGCCGATATTTTTAGATTGAGTGTGTTTGCTATTCTGAAAAATGGGGGTTTGATTGTCCAGCAAAAGGTTTTTACCCATCCAATAATAGGATTTTACAACGCTGGTTTTAAGGATTCGCTACTTGCAATTTTTTGCGATTAAGCCGATAAAGTGCACCGAGTGAATGATTTTACCTGATGAAGGTAATTGGGGGGATGAAGAGAACTGGAAAAGTTATTAAAGGTCATGTTCTCCATTACTAGATGGGGGGGCATCACTCATAAAATGATTGAGCTGCCTCGCCGAGAAGTGTTGGGGGCAGGAAACACCCGTTGCAATAGGCCGCTGATGATAATTGAGGCACTGATTTGAAGTTAGCTTCCCTCCCCCCCATCTATTATTTCTGTAGAACTTTGTTTTCAGTTCCTGCAAGCAATCTCTTTATATTCTCTCGATGTCGAATAATAACCATCAGGGGGATTGCCGTTGCTGCAATAAGTAATGGCCATAGATTGATAAAATCCCAGCCCGGTGTTAGTAATACTATCAGGAACAATGTGGCGGCAAAAGCTATCGAAGCAGCGATTGAGGCCAGCGAGACATATCGCCATGTCAAAACAACAACCGCCCAGACTCCGAGAGCAACAAAAGCACAAATTGTATAGTAAGGCCAAAGCCCAAGCGCTACACCAAGACTTGTTGCGACGCCCTTGCCGCCTTTGAATTTCAGGTATAGGGGAAACATATGGCCCAAAATTGCCGCTATACCGACTGTCAGCCATAAGCAAATAAAAAGAGCTTGTTCTGCTTGTGATCGAGTGAATGACCATTTTACAATAAGCATTGGGACAAGGCCTTTAAGCATATCGAGCAAAAAGCAGATATATGCCCACTTTCTACCTAATGCACGGGCGACATTGGTCGCACCGATATTGCCCGAACCGATGCTGCGCAGGTCTTTTCCGTAGGCCTTGGCAATTATAAGCCCAAATGGTATCGAGCCGAGTAAATACGCCCCGATGGTCACAATGACAAAACTTATGTACATTACCTTGGACCTTTCCTTTCAGGCTACGGCAAGGGCCTTCGCCCTGACGAGTCCAATATAGATTTATAAAGAGACTCAAGCTGTTTTGCAACCCTGCTGATGGAAATATTTTCTTTGATATTATCTGCAATGATCGCTTGCGATGCCTTTTGTATATTGTTTGTATCTGAGAAATAGCTGATAGCTTCCGCCAATGCCGGGATATCTGTAACTTCGTCAACGACTTTACCGTGACGATTATCGGTAAATAAATCGATTGCGCCGTTGAATCTTGTGGTTATCACCGGCTTATCTGCGGAAAGTGCTTCGAGGATATATCGTGAGCACGGGTCATAAAAGGTGGGCAAAATGGCGACATCGGTAACTGACAGGATATTTTGGATGTGCTGAACAGCCCCTAAGAAGAGGATTTGCTTATCAACGCCCACCTTCTCTGCCAACCTGATATATTTGTGTGTTCTGTCGCTGCCGACAACTATTAAGTATGCCTTACCTGTTAGACCGTATTTTTCTGTTTTGTACTTCAGTGCTTTAATTATTGGCGACAATCCTTTCAGCCTGAAATTATGGGCAGCAAATAAAAAGAGAATCGGCCTGTCCCGAGCAGAGTCGAGGGAGTTGTCCGCTCCGGCTACGGCACGCTTCGCCGTGACGAGTTCTTTGAGTCCAAGTTGGGTCAGTATTTGTGTGCGGAATCCCTCTGCTTGTTTTTTGTCGATTTTTTTATTTATCTTCACCCCATTTGGTATGACGACAATGCGTTTGTCACTGACAGCGTAGTGATATCTAAACTGCTCAGCCACATACTGCGAAAGTGCAATGATAATAGGCCCATCCGGCCCTTTACATAGCTGACGCTCCGCCTGTAAAAGTCTTGTTCGTCGAAAGTTCGCAAAAGCGGTAAGCCTTTTATAAGACGAAAGAAACTTATTCTGGTAACTGGCGGCATTACGGACGATTGATTCTGCGTACGTACCGCCGCGTGGCTGATAAATATCGGCAAAGCCAAAAGGTAAAACGCTGTGAATCAGACTATAGCGATTTTCTGACAGGTATTGTTTTAATCTCTTTTCGAAGCTAAGCAAGCCGACACGTTTGCCGGGCGAATCCTGACACAGAATATGGATGTTCTTTGCGTTTGTTTGGCCTTTTGCTGCGAGGATATCAACTTCGAGACCGAGTCCCGATAGCGCCGGTGCCAGCTCAAAGACTGACCGTTCCGCTCCTCCGAGGGCTATATTTGCCCTTTCTATTATAATTGCGATTCTTTTATTCATCATTGAATTGTAAACGAATTTAATCAGCTTGCAACCTGTCACGGCGAGTCGCAGACACGATGGAGGGGAGCCGCCCTGCCGTGCTTCTTATCGTGCCGTGCCATTCGCCTCGCCTTATTTATAACTTCACGGATAAACATCTTGTCTTTCGTCGTTAGCTTTTTATGGCCGGTATATTCAAGATAAAAACGCAGCCGGTCTGTGTTGGAAAAGTGCTTTGCTGGTGCTGAATAATGAACTTGCGATATATCTTTTATCCGGAACCGCTGACTGAAGATAAGCGGCTTAAACATCCGCGCCAAATCTATCAGGTAAAATTTGCCGTTATCGCCGTAAAATATATGTGAAAAATAAAGGTCTCGATGGCGATAATTGCTCTGGTGGAATCTTTTTATAAAACCTGCAAGTTGAGTGATAAAGTTTCTTCTCAGTTTCAAATTTACGGCTGTGGTTTGCCCACTGAAGTACTCCGGTAGCTTCTTCTCTATCGATTCGGCGTTAGTAATTTTTTCAGTTATTATGAAGCTTCTTTTCTCGAACAACCTCCTCCACTGCTCTCCATAACAGATAATTTTTGGCGTGCCTATTCCCGCTGCTGCCAATTGGTTTGCCGGCTCTATATCGAAGGCTCCACAGCTTACGCGTTTTCGTGCCCAGAACCAGTTTTGAAGTTGCGTAAGAATCGGTGGCCGGTCATAACGCTTTAAGAACAATGTGATGGTTCGACTTTGCTCACCACTGGCTGGCGGATGGTTTATTTCAAATTGTAGCCGGCTGCGATATGGGGCAAGATTTCTTTTAACCAATTTTTTACCCGCTTTAAAAGAAAAGACTGCATCGGTAGAGGTTAAGCCTACCTTGCTAAAAGCGGCTTTATAATCGGTGTCGATGAAGAAGGACTCCCTCGACATTGCTCGGGACAGGTTTGAAATTTCTTCGAATTCTTTTCGGGCGAAAAGTTTGGGTTGTTTTCGATTATTTTCGAGTAGTTCTTTTGCAGCTTTACAAACCATTTCTACGGTGATTGCATTCATACATAGATGCTCTGATTTCTCACATTTTTTTCTGGCGCATGGAGCACACGATACGTTGCCGATGATTTGAATCTCATTTTCGCAATTGGTTTCTGTCCAGGCCGGGTCGTTTGGCCCGAAAAGAGTGATAACCTTTCGTCCCAGAGCGATGGCAATATGGCGAGGACCGGTATCGTTGCTTATGACCAATGCTGCGATGGAAAAAAGTGCTTTTAGCTCACTGGGATTTAACGGCCCTTCAGCTAAATTGATAAGTTTGTGTTTGCTCAAAGCGCAAATTTCTTCGGCGATTTGTCTCTCAGAAGGATGTGGTGACACAGATACGGAAACCATCACATTGTAGTTTTCACAGAGCCAGTCGGCTGTTTGTGCAAACCTTTCGCTTGACCAGCATTTGCTTGGCCCGAATGCTCCTCCGGGCACAAGCACTACAACAGGTTTACCTGTTTTGACAATTTCCGGCAATTTGTCTTGCATACTTTTGATGTCTTGTTCGTCGATAAGCAATTCAGGTTTTCTCTCGGCTGTTTCCGCCCCCAGCCGGGATGCTATCGCAAGATAATAGTCGAGCATAGAGATTGGTTTGAATTTGCCATTAGGCAGTTTCAGTGGTTCAAGTTTATCGGTTAGTAAAAAGCCGCGTCCGTCGCGGTCATAGCCGATGCGCGATGGTATTCCTGCTAAAAACGTTGCCAGAGCGCAAGAGAAGGAATTCTTGAGAAGAATTGCCTGTTTGAATTTATGTTTCTTTAACTTTGCCACAATAGCAAGTAGATTTTTGTCTTTTTGCTCCAGCCATGTATCGTTGTAGCTGCATGGCGATAGGAACTGCCGAACCACGGGTTTTGCAAAGAAAGAGATTCTACTCGATTTGAAATGTTGGCGAATGGCCCGCAAGGCCGGCGTGCACAAAATAGCATCACCCATAGGTGAAGGAAGCCATACTAAAATCTCATCTCTTGAATCTTGCATAGCAACGTATCACGGGCTTCCAGCCCGTGATAGCACGGCCAGGATGGCCGTGGTACTTGCCCGTCAGCGCATTTCTATTTTCGCCTCTGTATTATGTAAAAGGTCAGTGCCATCATCTGGAGAACTATAGCAAATCCAAGCGAGATAAAAACCGCATTATCCTGCCTGTTTGGGCTTATCAGAAACCATATAGTCAATAGCAGGCAAAATAGTACAATAACCTGCACAACCCCGGCCATAAATCTTATCATCGAAAATTCACCAAACATATCGGCCCGCTGCATACTTTTTATCTGGTTCAGGATACTTCTGAGTAAATGTTCGGTTCTGTCACTGGGGATTTCCTGCTCTTCAGTAGCCCCCCTGCCTCTTATCAGAGACAAGAATGGGGGCGATGATGAGGGCGGTTTTGTTGGCTCTGGTTGATTTGCTTGTTCTTCGACCTGTGGTATCGGTGGTTCGACTCTTTCGACCATGCTCAAGACAGGTTTGCTCACCACTGGTTGAGTCTGCTCTGTTGGCACCGATGGCTGCGTCGCGCATTTGTCGGACGCACGGTGGTATTGTTTTACTATGTTTACCGCCTCTTTTATGTTTATCGCCTTGTAGTCCGGCTTTGACTCTCCCGGTTTAGGTAGTACGTAATGCAAAGGGCGACTTATCAGGATAGTTTTGCAGCCGGCTCGCAAGCCGGCTTCAATATCATGGTTGCTGTTTCCAATCATCCAGGATTGATTAAGGTCGATATCCATCTCTTCGGCGGCTGCCAATAGCATTCCGGGATTTGGTTTTCTAAAGTCACTTTCTTTACGGTATTTTGCCACAGAGCCTTCGGAATGGTAAGGGCAGTAATAAATTTTATCTAAAAATGCCCCTTTTTCAGCGAGCAGTTGTTTTAAGCGATTATGTATTTCACCAAGGACCTTCTCGGTAACGATTCCACGGGCAACAGCCGATTGATTAGAGACAACGACTAACTTGTATCCCATAGCGCCGAATTCGATAAGTGCTTCTGCAGCGCCATCCACCAGCTTTACCTGCTTCGGGTTATTGATATAGCCGGGGTCCTCAATCAAAGTATCGTCACGGTCCAGAAATATCGCTTTATTAGACATAGTTATGTACCACGGCCATCTTGGCCGTGTCTTCACGGGCTGGAAGCCCGTGATACGCTCTGCTCCACAAGCTTACAGATTATATGGTAAGCTAATTGATGAATTTCCTGACTGCGGGCGGTTGAATTGCTGTCGGCACAGAAACAAATATCTGCAATTTGCTGGAGCCTACTATTTGCTCTGCCTGTAAAGGCCAACACGCAGGCACCCTTTTCTTTAGCCAATTCAGCTGCCTTAATGACATTTGCTGAAGTACCGCTGGTGGAAATACCCCAGAGGATGTCACCTTCCTTAACCATCGCTTCAACCTGTCTGAGGAACACAGTCTCGTAGCTGTAATCATTGGAAATCGATGTTATAACAGATGTATTGGTCGTTAGAGCAATTGCTGGAAGTGCCTTTCGTTCATTTTCGAATCTGCCTACAAGCTCACTGGCTATGTGTTGAGCGTCCGCTGCTGAGCCACCGTTGCCACAAATATAAACTCTGCCGCCCCGCTTTAGCGTTTTTTTTATCGCATCAGCTGCAGCGGCAATTGTCTCAATACCACTTACCTCAAGCTCAGCGAGAAGTTTCTTGTGCGTTTCTATCGCTTCTGTAATCTGTTTCTTAATACTCTCATCCATCAGGGCTCTCTTACCTATAGCACTGTCATTGCGAGGCCTGGAAGGCCGTGGCAATCTCACCTATTACTTTGTTCGCTGGAGCTTTTTTCCAGCGCCTTCATTTTTTCAATCGTTGCAGTTGAGCTTTTACCTTCAACAAGTGGCGCAAGAACTACTTTGCCGCCATAGGACTCAACAAATTCCCGTCCGACCACACCTTTATCTGTCCAGTCCTGTCCTTTTACTAATACATCCGGCTTTATCTTTTTTATTATGTTCGATGGCGTCGGCTCATCGAAAATAGTAATGTAGTCAACCGTATCCAGCGCAGCAAGGACAGCGCCCCTATCGTGCTGATTATTTATTGGCCGGTCTGGTCCTTTTATGCTTTTTACCGAGCTGTCGCTGTTTAAGCCGACAACTACTATATCTCCTTGTTGCTTGCAAAACCTCAAAAACTCAATATGTCCTCTATGGATGACATCAAAACAGCCGTTGGTGAAAACTATAATCTTTTTTTGCCTGCGTTGCCAGTTGAGCTCATCAGCCAATCGGTCGATTTCGCGTATCTTACCGATTATATCCTGATTTTGGCTGGTGATTTCGTTGACAACTTCTTCGATTGTCACTGTTGCTGTGCCGAATTTTTCCACTTCAATTCCACCGGTTATATTGGATAGCTGTACAGCCGTTTTATAATCGCAGCCCGAGGCCAAAGTTATCGCAAGCGTTGCCAGAACCATATCACCGGCCCCGCTAACGTCATAAACGCTGCGAGGCCGAGTCGGTATCAGCTCGCTTATCTTGCCTGTTTTCAGGTATGCACCTTCCTTATCGAGCGTAATCACTACGGCATCCAATCCCAGCTTCTCGGCAAGTTCCTCCGCCGCTCTGGCGGCATCGCTTTCTGTTTTTATCTCAAAACCCACAGTTGTAGAGGCCTCTTTACGGTTCGGAGCAATAACTGTGGCGCCGCTATATTTTGAATAGTCGCTGGTAAGTGAGGGGTCAACGAGAACCTTCTTGTTGGCTTGCGCCGCTAATCGTATCATTTGCTTACAAAGCGATGAACTAAGTAAACCCTTATTGTAATCCTGCAGACAAACGATGTTAACTTGTTTTAGTCTTTCTTTGTAAGCGTGTAAAATCTTTTCATATTGTTCGTCCGAGAGCGGCTCCGTGGATTCCTGGTCCATTCTTATCAATTGTTGTCGATGACGATGTTGTGCCAGACCAATCAGTCTTTGTTTGCTGATAGTAGGCCTACCCGCCGCAGCAAATAACCCGGTAATATCAGCCCCGGTTTCGGTCAGCTTATCCATAAGGATTTCGCCGTTTGGGTCGTCTCCGATAACACCCAGGCAAATGGATATCGCACCCAGCGCAGATATGTCCGCAGCCACAGACGCCGCCCCACCGCAGCTATACTCAGTCCTGCAGATTTTCAGCACAGGCACAGGTGCTTCCGGGCTTATTCTCAATGCATCGCCATAGATATATACATCGAGCATAAAGTCGCCTGCGACCAGCACTTTCGGCGAGCCAAGATTCTTTACCGTTTTTATCAGTTTTTCGTACATCTTGAGCTTTTTTACCTTCCCAATACGTGAATTTTACCCACAAGGCAATCTTTTATCAACTGTGTTATTCTATCTTCTCCGGTAATTATTTTTAGCTCAACTGCCAAAAACGCAAATGGTATACCTGATTCCAATTTTCTTTTTTCTACCGGCCCTTCGACAAACTCAGGGCGGTGAGCAACGTCAAACCGCAGTCTGCTGAAGTCTTTCTGAGTTGTCAGTATTAAATCCACCTTGAGGTCCATAGCTTCTCTGTAGATATCAGCTATATCTGTATTAGCGTAGTGGTAATGGTCATCATAGATTTTTGCACCAACTGGATTAGCTCCGAGGTCTTTTATTGTATTCAAAAAGGCATCCGGATTACCTATGCCGCAAAAAGCGAATATTTTTTTGTTCTTTAGTTCTTTAATGCCGATTTCTTTATTATCTATGGTCTTTGCACAAACGGGCGAATGTATTGCCTTTACCATTATCATATTATTATTTATCGATAGCAGCTTTTTTTCGAGGTCGATCAGCCCTTCCCCAATCACCTGGTCGCTTCTTGTAATCACGATAACATCAGCTCGTTTCAAGGAATCGACTGGCTCTCTTAATAGCCCTGCCGGCAGCAGCTTGCCGTAGCCGAAAGGCCTGGTCGCATCGATTGTTATAATGTCGAGGTCTCTTGCCAATCGACGGTGTTGAAATCCATCGTCCATAATCAGGACTTTTGCGTCGAATTTATTCACCGCCTCATTCGCACCTGCAACGCGGTCTGGATTGACTATCACTTTAGCTTGTGGACACATTTCAGCAAGAATCGCCGGCTCATCACTTTGGTCTTGGGTCTTGAGCCTTGTGTCTTGAGTCGCTTTATATCCTCTGGTTAATATGGCACACTTAATTCTATTCTGCTGCAGGAATTTATACAGCCAGATTACAAATGGAGTTTTACCCGTCCCGCCCGTTGTTATGTTACCGACGCTTATTACTATCGCATTTACATGATACGTTTTCAGCCATCCTTTGTAATATAGGAAATTCCGCAGTGCAATCACAATCGAGTAAACCCATGAAGCAGGCCGTAGGAAAAAACGCAATAGCGCTGCACCCAAGCCAGTATTTTGACCAGAAATCAATTTTTTGAAATTATCATGATTCAATTGGTAAATCCTTATTAAAAAGCTACTTTTACCAATTCTTCCGTAAATTGTCATCAATTATTTGGAGATTCATTTTTGGCTGTCAATAGGCCGATGAAAAGTTTAAGCTAAAATCTCAAAAGCAGTATGCTGCACGGAATTGATTATTTTAGAGAGGAAAAGAACCTTTTTAAACGGGGCTGGTAATATTCCGTGATATCGAACGAAAGGATTATCCCCTTTGCTTTTCCGACTATTAATTCTCTTTCCACAAATCCGAAATGTCTTGAGTCCCTGCTTTTGTCTCTATTGTCGCCCATTACAAAGTATTTTCCTTTTGGGATTGTAATGGGCCCGAAATTTCGCATAGCTCGGATTGAGGGGGTGCTCATTACTGGATATGAAAATCCATCCAGGTTTTCTGTTGCCAATATAGACCGATTTATTAATTCAGGAGGCAGATATTCTGTATGTTGGGAATCAATTTTTGTGTAGGTGGCAGGCTGACCATTTAAAAAAAGTGTATTGTTTATGCTTTCTATTGTGTCTCCTGGTATTGCTATTACTCTCTTGATGAACCGCGTTTTATCTTCATGAGAAAAACAAATCACAACATCTCCCCTTTGAGGGTCTGACCATTTTGCAAGTCGATGAAATGTAAGCGGAAATCTCAGGTCATACGCTATTTTGTCTATGTAAACCAAATCGCCTTCAAGTATGGTAGGGTTCATAGAACCGGTTGGCACCCAGTTCCAATCAGCTAAGCTTGATTTTACAGGTATGAGTACAAAGATTATAAAAAAAGCGGTCCATCGCCATTCTTTCCAAATCTTAAAAATGAACTTTGTCAATTTCTGCTTTTTCATCTTTTTCTTAATAAATCATTCTCGACCGAAAAACTGTATTCTTATACGTGAATAGCTTGCCATTGTTTGTTTTTTTGCCCTTTTTTGGGTATATGCCCGCTATTTTAGTCTATGAATAGGAAATTTTCCGCCATCTTTAGGTGCTGTGTTATAGGGCCTTTATAATATTTCATGGGATTATCTATAGTTTCGCGAATCAATTGCCCTAGTTAGTGACTGGTGGACTTGGCCGATTTAACCTCAAATGGGGACATCGAGAGCTTTGATTAACTGCCACGGGTAAAGCTAGTCCCATAAATGGCAATCGAGCTGGTGACATTTATCAGAACTTAAGTGCTGAGAGAGTCGATATATATGGACGGGGTTGGTTAAGCTATTTTCACAGGGGGTATATGCTTACGATACGAAACATGACCATAAGAAGCAAGCTCATTTCAATCATAATGGCTGTGTGTATCGTGGCCCTTTTTTTAGCGGGCGCTGCGTTTATTATTTGGCAGTGGTTTAGTATTCGCAGAACAATGGTTCATACCCTGTCGACGCAGGCGAGGATAATAGCGGACAACTCTAAAGCGGCCTTGTCATTTAAAGATTCGGAGGATGCCGAGGGTATATTGCAGGCGCTTAAAGCGGAGCCCTCTATTGTTTTTGGGGGAATTTATACAACAAAAGGTGAAATTTTTGCAGGTTATTATCGAGATGATTCCAAGCCTTGGCAGGTCAGGCCGGGCAAACGTCAGGAAAGTGGCTACAGTTTTAGTAAAGATTTCCTGACTGTTTTCGAACCTATAGTAGTGGGAGAGGAAGAGACCGGCAAAGTTTGTGTGCGGTCGGATTTGGTTCCCTTATATACGATGCTCAAGCATAATGTAGGTATTATGTTTGTCGTTCTATTGCTTGCTTCTTCAGTAGCTTATTTTATGTCATCCGGTCTTCAAAAGATTATTTCCAAGCCGGTTCTTGACCTGGCCAATGTTGCGAGAACCGTCTCAGAGAAAAAAGAGTACTCTGTTCGAGCGATAAAGCATAGTAGTGACGAGATTGGGTTTCTTATTGACGCCTTCAATGAAATGCTGGACCAAATCCATAAACGCGACCTGGCTTTGGTAAATGCCAACGAACATCTGGAAAAAAAGGTCGAGGAACGTACCTCTGAGCTGAAGGAGGAAGTTGTTGTACGCAGAAAAGCTGAAGAGGCATTAGCGGCGGCAGTGAAGAAGTTGACAATGTCAAACAAAGAGCTTCGGGAGTTTACCCGTGTAGCTGCCCATGATTTGAAAACACCCGTGCAAGGAATTGGTGTTCTTTCTGGCTGGATAGCGGAAGATTATGCTCATACGTTTGATGAAGAAGGCCAGGAAAAAGCCAGGTTACTTACCGTCAGAGCCACGCGAATGAATAATTTGCTTGATTCGATTATTCAATATTCACAACTTACGCTTACCGGCTGCAAGAATGAGAAATCGGATTTAAATGTTCTGCTTCGAGATGTGATTGGAGCAATGAATCCACCAGATGATATTAAGATAATTGTTGAGAATAAGCTGCCGGCTATATGGGCTGTCCGAAGGTATATTTATCAAGTATTTGAAAACCTTTTAAGCAATGCCATAAGGTATATGGATAAGCCCGAAGGGAAAATCAGCATCGGTTGTGCTGAAAAAGATGACTACTGGCAATTCAGCGTTGCTGATAATGGGCCTGGTATTGAAGAAAGATATTTTGAAAAGATTTTTAAAATATTCCAGATACTTTCAATTCGTGACGAGACCGAGAGTATCGGCATTGGTCTTCCGATAGTTAAAAAGATTGTTGAAATGTACGATGGTCTGATATGGGTAGAATCAACACCCGGTTCAGGTAGTACATTTTTTTTCACGTTTCCCAAGAAGCCAAAAAAGGGGGTAGAACATGTCACAGCAGGATTACAAATCGACATTATTAGTTGATGTTGATACTGTCAGCGAAGAAAGTGGCAAGGATATGCCAAAGCTGGGTATCAAGCCGGTATTATTGGTTGAAGATGATACCATAGATGCAATGGCGGTTAAAAAAGCATTTAAGTATCTTCATATTAAGAACAATTTGTTTATTGTAACAAATGGTGAAGAGGCACTTGAATATCTGCGTGATAAGGATAATCCTAAACCACAGATTATTCTTCTTGATTTGAATATGCCGAAGATGGGTGGCGTCGAATTTATGAAGATTGCAAAAGCGGATGACCAGCTAAAAAGGATTCCTGTGGTAATACTGACTACATCCAAGGCTGAACAGGATAGAGTCATAACTTTCAACTTGGGTGCTGCCGGCTACATGATGAAGCCTATGGAACACGAGGACTTTATAGAAATGATGGACATAATTCACCAGTATTGGGAGATGACATTATTTCCTGATGATTATTGAGATAATTTTTGAAATGCACAGCGGCTTGGTATGGGTAGAATAAATACTTGGTTTGGGAGGCACCTTCTTTTTCAAACTTCCCAAGAGCGAAGAAAGGAACAAGAATATGTCACAGCAGGATTCTAATCCGACATTGTTAGTTGAAGTTGAAACTGTCGATAGTAGCGAAGAAAAGAACAGAAATATAGTACAGCAGGGTATCAAGCCGGTATTATTGGTTGAAGATGATACCGTAGATGCAATGGCTGTTAAAAAAGCATTTAAGTATCTTCGTATTAAAAACAATTTGGTTACTGTAACCAATGGTGAAGAGGCACTTGAACACCTGCGTAATAAGGATAATCCTAGACCACAGGTTATTCTTCTTGATTTGAATATGCCGAAGATGAGCGGCGTTGAATTTATGAAGATAGCAAAAGCTGATGACCAGCTAAAAGGGATTCCCGTGGTAATACTGACTACATCGAAGGCCGAACAGGATAGAGTTGAAACTTTTAATCTGGGTGCTGCCGGTTACATAATGAAGCCGATGAACCACGACGACTTTATAGATATGATGGGCAAAATTCACCAGTATTGGGAAATGACCTTATTTCCAGAGAGTTATTAAATATAAAGTGGAACTGTTATATGCCGGATGCAAATGAGGGTTAGCTTTTTATCTTCTTTATAATGGCGTCGGCCATTTCGCTTGTACCGACGGCTGTCGGGTCGTCGCGCTCTTCTTTCAAATCGTATGTTACACTTTTACCTTCAGTTATTACTGCAGCTACCGCCGCCTCTAATTTATCTGCCTCGGCGGATTTACCTATGTGTCTTAGCATCATCACCCCGCTTAGTATCAGGGCGGTGGGATTGACTTTATTTTGGCCTTTGTATTTTGGTGCACTGCCGTGAGTTGCTTCGAAGATGGCTGCTTTGTCACCGATATTTGCACCGGGTGCTACGCCCAGTCCGCCGATCAGGCCTGCACACAAATCACTTATTATATCTCCATAAAGATTCGGCAGAACGATTACATCGTAAAGCTCCGGCTTTTGAATCAGCTGCATGCACATATTGTCAACGATGCGGTCCTCGAATTCGATATCGGTATATTGCTTTGCAACATCCCTGCTTACCTCAAGCCATAGCCCATCTGAGAATTTCATAATATTGGCTTTATGAACG
>CAZZHL010000013.1:0-16869 GCA_964653945.1 uncultured Pirellulales bacterium | reverse complement strand
ATTCCTAAACCTAATTGACGAATAGGAGAAGTCTCGCTTTCTGTCAATTCGAGAGCATCACCACTACCACTTGTGTGTTCGTCTATTGCTGTCTCACCGGTCAAGCTAACACCAGCCATGAAATTCAGGTCAACGCCGAGTTTCATACCCTCGCTTAAAGTGCAGCTTAAGATAGTTGCCTCGACCAGCACTTGCTTGGGCCGAACGTCCAGCTCTTTAAGGAGCTTTCCTGCGGCTTTGATATTCTCAGGATAGTCACGGATGACAATGTGGTCATTTAAGGCCATCCTATCACCGCCCCCAGCACCTGCAGTGCTAGAGTCAACTGTAGGTGCTGCTGCTTCAGGGGGTGAACTGCCCTGAATGGAGCCTACACCACTGAGTACCGGACTAATGAGCTTCATTGACTCGGTTGCACTTATGTAATAGAGCGTAAAGACTTCGGTTATCATTCGCTCTTTATCCGCCATAATCTTTTTGTATTCATCCCTAGTATACACCTTAATCAGGTTCCCCTCCTGGGCATATCTGAAGTTTTCTCCCAGAATCGCATTCATAGCTTCCTCAAAAGTCACGTTCGAGAGACTTCTAAAGGCCAACATGCCATCAACGTTTGGCGTAGGCACAATGTTCTTCTGGTACATGCTGCCTAATATCGCCAGTGCATCCCGGATGCTAAAATTCGCCTCGAATTTAAAAGATTGAATTGGCCTGCCCTTATTGGACTTTGCCTCAGCACTATCCGACAGACCACTACTCACACCAACATCGGCTGCTACAACGACTTCAGTTGTATCGCCTGCCCCAACATTGGCGAACGCAATAGCGGCCATCACCACCGATACAAAACCCCATATGAACAAATCCTTTCCAATTTTTCTCTTGCTACTTGAATTTTTATCGTGATACATAATTAACCTCCTATTTTCTAACAAACCTTTTTACGCCATATCATACTACTGGTTATCGTAATGGCTTTGTCATCAACCCCGTTAGAAATTCCAGAATGAATAAAGTACCCCGAAAATGGGGGATTTCTAACGGGGTCAACAATTTAATTAGTTACATCAACGATTCGTTTAAGTTTTAGCGTTATTTCTGCTTCTCTACATCTAATGAACACTTTATCTTCTTCAATCCCAACTACTTCACATTCATACCCGCCTGCCCAAAGGCTTGTCCGTCGGGCAGGCTTACTGCCCCCATCGACAATGAGCAATTTGTCCCCCACGCTCAGTGGCTTACCATTGATAAAGGCACGGGGATGCTCGCCAAATCCTATCGCCTCCAGCTTTAGTCTCTCTGCAACTTGTCTGGCTATTTCTTCACTACCACCTTTTAAAACGCTTACTTCTTCAATATCAGCTATTTTTCTTTCTTCTCCAGCTATAATAAATCGCCACCAGTCGTCCGAATCAAAAAAGTCTCTGGTAACTGAATTATTGCGGCCTGAAACTTTCGGCAATTCTATAAAAGTTACTTTTAACTCCGGATTTGACTTTGATGTGTCGGAGGTTACTACCTCCCCGCCTACCCAAAGGCTTGTCCGTCGGGCAGGTTGTCCAAGTGTCGCTTCAGCAGTCTCCGGCATTTTCTTGCCAAGCACCCTGACCCACATAAAGACCATCAATGTAATCAAACACACTGCAAATACTGTCTTTTTCTTCTCTGCAGCCAATCGATTAAAAAATTTATTAGCCCTGTTATGCCGTAAGGCATCTTGTGAACTATTATTTCTCATATCTTGCTTCATATCATTCTTATGCTACTCTGCCCCCACTCTTGCTTCGCAAGAAGCTGCGGGGGCTACGCAGCACGAGTCCTTGCCTGGCTTGCGGCCTGCAATAAATAACCATTTTTGTTTGCATACCGACTTCGCCACCAAAATCGCCATCGTTTACAAGCTTTATCTCCTCGATGCGAATCAATCTATCCAACCCTTGCAACTGTTTATAGAACTCAAAAACCTGAGCTAATTTACCTTTACATTGCATATCTATCGGTATGCACTTCAATTCACCGACTTCTATCTCCTTACCGGGTTCTACAACCTGCTCTTTTAGGTTATGCTCATTCATCAAATCAGCTACTTTGCGCAAAAATACACCGAGGTCCCTTTGTACAGGTATGTTTGCCTCATAGTTTGCAACTTTGGCTTGTAGCTTTAACAATTGCTCTTCGAGTACCGGTAGTTGCTTTCTCTCAGCCGACTCTTTAACAACAGCAAATGTTTGTGCAGTCTTCATCTGTTCGACCACCTTGGCTTTCTTTTGCAAAGGAAGGTACCGAAACAGTAGAAATCCACCTACCATTGCACCAGCCAAAACACATATCACTATTTGCTGTCTCTTTTGAAACAACATTTTACTTCTGCTCCTTATACGCCTTTGGCGTATTTACTTTGTTACCCTTCCGGAGCTACGGCTGGGCCTTCGCCCAGACGAGCACGATAATTTGCCAAATAGCAACTTATCTCAAACCCACTCACCTGGAAAATATCTGCTGATTTTGAAACATTCCTGTTGTAGCTCAGTCCTAAGGACTCCCCACGGAGGCCCCTCTCCGCAGAATTAGCCCCTCGTTGTACCTGTTTGTTTCGTGAAAACAACGGTATTACGTTACAAAAATACGGTGAGTCTTCTAATTTGCAAACAAGAGCCGCCACGTCACCTGCATCTGCCGCTATGCCGTTTATCACCACCTTAAATCGCACGTCACCAAGTGGCAGCGAGCCTTTTCCTCTCATCGAGGCCTCAGCAACCCTTACAGCAAAACCACTGCCTGGAGTGGCCTGCTGCTTGTCCTCAAACCTTTCAGCGATGAACTGGATTTTGCTAAGCACTATCCTTTCGTCAATCAAAAAGCTCATCTCAGCTAAAACACTTGCGACGTCAATTCTGGAATCGATTTCCTCTATATACTTCACTTTCTTCTGCAAGTCTGCCAATTCGCCTTTAACCCTGGCCAATTTAGCTGACGCACCTTCTGCTCCTGCCTGACTCGCTTGCATTTGGGTAAGCTCTGCCCCAGCTCTCGAAATCGAATGCGCAGTAATAAAATTCCACACTACCATCACCACAAATATACCAGCCAAAGCGACGTACTGCGTGCGATAGCTAAACTGACGCTGCCTGCCGCTTTTATACCATTGTGGAAGAAAATCAATTTCTTTCATAACGAACTCGTATCTAATACCTTACTCGAACATTAACGCTATACGCATTTGGCTCCATCCCAACCCTTAAGACCAAGTCCTACAGCTATTGCCCATTCACAAAGCAAACCTCGCCGGTCGCTATCAAAATTTATATTTTCCTTTTCACTCGACAAGTCGAAACCCTTCAACGGCTGAGCCGCCTCAACCTCAACTGACAATTGCCGCTTCAGAATATTTATTAAAATACTTTCGTATGCCTCCCCGCCGGCAAAAACTGCCCGCTCCACACGCCTGCCTCTAAAGGTCACTGTGTAATATCTAAAACATAGTGATATCTCTCTTGCCAGCTCTTCAGCAATTGTGCTTATCACATCAACCATCACCTGTCGCGTAGTTGCATCAAGCTGCTTGTTGCCACCAGCCTGCTCCGTCGAATCAAATTGTGCTGCCGAAAGACATCTCTCGGCACGAAGCGCCTTCCGCAACGTCTCAGTTTCCTTGATGCTAATGGCTAATTTTGCTGCGATTTCCCGATTAAATTTTTCCCCACCAATCGGTATCTGCTTAACGAAACTAACCTCTCCTCCACGACCAAACACTACCGTTGTAAACTGGCTACCCATATCTACAAAAACGACCGTGTTCTCTCTATCCTCCTGGCGTCTCAATGTCCTCTCAAAGCTTCTAAACAACGCACATGGAACCGTATCTATCGCTGCCGGTCTAAGCTGTGCTTCTTCAAGCATCTCAATATGACTTTTTATCGTTTCATTATCCGCAGCAAACAATATCAGTTCATTCTTAACGTCGTCACCCTGCCTGACACTGCCTGCTAACATATAGTTAATTACATCTTTATCCGGGTCCATACCAAAACGCTGGGAAGCCTCTTTCTTCAAAGACTGCTCGATTTCAGCACTGTCGGCCTCCACCAATCGCAAACTTGTTATCTTCAATCTTTCATTCGGTAAGCACGAAATAACGTCTCTTCCCCGAAAGCCACCTCTTTCCAGCATTTGCTTTATTGCCGAAACAATAAAGTCCCTCTTTTCCTGACCATCACCGTTTACGCCGGGGTCTATGCGAACTTTATCTGCTGCAATAACACTAATCTGCCCATCGTTCGTTGCCAGTTGAATCATCTTGATAGAATGATGACCAATGTCCAAACCTATCGGCCGCAGACTTCGAGTTTTCAATTTCCAACTTATCATTTACGCCTTACCTTTATTATTTCGCAATCCACAAGATGCCTGCCGTCAGGCATGGCCAAGTCCATTACGGCACTGATATAAATCCTGTAACCGGTTCAACTGTAATCGTTGCGGTCGCTCCTCCTGCCTGAAGGTTAATAATTCCACTATTCAACGGATTATCGTTGCCATTGTAGGGACTTCCAAGATAATCAAATTTAATCTCGCTGGTTGCATCAAAATCAACATCAGCAATATCAACCTTGTTCAGCCTGCTATCGTTTCGAAAATCTATAACGTAATCGAACCCTTTCTTCACAGGATGCGCTATTACGGCACCAGCTTGATTCCTTATACTGTAGCTTTCCGTGTCTTTATCAAACACTACTGAATATCTTTGTCCTCTGCTGATTGCCATACTCTTAGCGTACTCCAGATCCGCCGCTATCATATTTGCCGCAGAGCGAATCTGCACACCAGCAGCAGAGCTGACCATTGGTACCACAGTCATCGCTGCTATGGCGATTATCACAACAACAATCAGAACCTCTATCAAGGTAAAACCACTGCTTAAGCAACGTAAATCGCATCTCGTGCTATGTAGCCTTCCGTCCCCCGTAGCAAAGCTACTGCGGAGGACAGGTCGCAGAGCAGTATCAGACTCTTGACCAAAATACAAATAACGCCTCCTTACCGGTGGATATATTAAGCTTGGTATCCTCACCGACTTTATCTGTCTGTCGTGGTACATTTTGGACCCTTGCCTCTGTCTTTTTTTCGACATGTTCGGGACGTCTCTTTATCTCTAACGTCTAACGTCCGGTTTAGCTTACCCCCGCGTCTTCTTGGCGAAGACAAGAGCGGGGGCTACCATTTATCTGCTGAACGCCCTGCCAACGCTATACAATTGTCACATTTCATACCCTCTACAGTTAGGGTCAACAAAACTGGTATAATCGTCAAAACAGTATGACATGAATCACCGAACTATTTCGATGACTTGCGGGGAGCAGGATATACCATTGATACTAAATATACTTCTGATTTTTCTCTTCATCGTATATAAAGGCCGATAAACATCCCGCCTACGGTGGACCCTTTAACAGACCTTAAGAGTCAGCTTTATTTTCTCTCGATACTTCTGAAAAATGCGCCACCAGCCTGTTCCCACCTCTGTGCAACACCTGCTTGAGGCCAAACTTCAATCGCAGTTTTTGACGGTGCAGCAGTTATAGTTACATCACTTCCACTATCATCCAGCTTCCAATGCCCTACCAGCCCGGCCAGCCCATCCTTTGGCGGATATATATCATTCACATCCAATACCCGGTTATAGATTCGAACCTCATCGATGATGCCATAAAATGATTCATCCCGATACGCAGGATTCCCATCATTACCAATGTCAGCAACTGGCCCAATTTCAGAAAAACCTGTGTAGCTGCCACTGGCCTTGGAGGCACCATCAACATAAACGGTATATTCCGTCCCATCCCATGTAAGTGCTATGTGATACCATCTAAAGGCATCTAACATCTGGATGTTTGTATGCCTTTCGTGGGCATCACCCAGACCCAGGTCGAGCCAGCCATTTTCGTCGTTGGTATATAATTGAATCCGGTCAAACCAACCTGCTTGCGACATATGACCGAACAGGTAATGATGGTAGCTATCAAAACCTTCGGCATAGGCCCACATTGATATAGTTCCCTGTTGAGAATCTACACCATCTGTACCGACCATCACCCCTTTTTTACTCCCATTAAACTCAAGTGCACCATCTATCTTACCGCCGGTAGGTCGCCAAGTAGGACCATTATACAGCACACCAGTGTTGCCGTTAGCAGACGAGTCCGCTGTTGTCTGCACAATTTCATCTTCGACAAACAATCCGCCAAGTATGCTAACATTGGCATTGTCGGCACTGACCTGCATCTTTCCCTTAATAACAACAAGCCCGTTAACATCCAAACTGCTGCTACTTTCCACCATCACATCACCGTTTACGAAAAGAGCCGGGAAATTTTTCACAGCACTAATTACATTATTTCCTCCGCTTACCCTCAAGACGCCATTAACAACAAGCATACCTTCAATATCCACATTTCCCAGCAACTCAAGGTCACCGTTGAGGTAACGAACTCCTGCCGGGTTACCTGCAGAAGGATTAAAACTACCACTCGGGTGAACAGAAGACCCAACGGGGTCTACACTATAACTTACAGAGCCAATATAGTATGTCGAACTGAAATCACTTATTTCAAGCGCGGGCCAAGCCACAGGTGGCTGAGCAGCCGATTCAGTCTTCTGACCCGTAATATTTATTCCGGTTATAGTACCGGCTGCGAAAACATCCCCATTGATACTGCCGTTATTTGATAAATCAGCAGCACAATAAACGTCTCCATTAACTACAGTGAGCGGAGAAATTGTTGTACTTAACCCAGCCCAGTAAGCGATGCACGGGTCGAGACGCAATTCAGCTCTTATACTGCTGCTGCCAATCCTTTCGCCGTTCTTCAATCGATAGGAATTACAATCTATAATATAATTACAGCGATTTGCCGGGTCCGAATCATTGCGAACAATTTCAACATCATAGTAATCATCGCCACCCACGACCAATTGCTGTCCCACAGCCCCAGCCCAATATTCCGAACCTGCATCCTGAGAATGAAGAATAAGCCCCCTGGCATGTAACAATCCCGATTCAGCCAAATAATCCATTTGACTTCGAAGTATCATATTCTCGCCACAGGCCAGCTCAACATCACTTCGTGACAAAAACCCCAGAGACAAAATCGTTATGGTCATAATAACAAACAGGACAACAAGCAATGCCGCCCCCGCTCTTTCGGTTCGACTGAACTCACCGCCGACTGCGTTTTTAACCCTTCGACTCCCTCGACTATGCTCAGGACAAATTCGCTCAGTCCTAGCGACTCCTAAGGGAGGACAAGTTTTGAATTTTGAATTTTTGATTTTTAATCTCTTTTTAATCATCGTCACTTATAAGACTATCACCATCCTCATTGAGCAGATTCTCCGCCCAGCAACGTAAGCCGGCATTTATCTGATACCGATGAGCAACATCATTTTCAACGAGGTCAAACGAGATATTGACAAATCTGCTATATGGCGGTAATACATCAAATCCAAACTGTACATTGCTGCACTGTGGTAACACTCGTATATACCTTTCTTCGCATTGCGAGGTAAGCATATCTTTAAGCCAAATCTGCCCAACAGCATCTACCAGATTGGGAATAGTCCTAAACGATTCTTCAAATCCCTCAGGACAATCGGAGAATTCAAGAATCATTACATAATCTGCACTACTTCCTCTCTCGATATATGCCAATTCGAACACATCGATTATACCGTTCTCAGGATTATCGTCCGCCTTCCAGAGCACGATATCATCGCCTGTTGTGCCGCATATTAGTTTGCTATGCCGAACCAACTCTGAAATCCTGAGAGTGGCAAATCGGACATGTGCCTGCTTTTGACTCATATCGCCGCTTGTTTTGTTGGCCACTCCCAGAGCAAAGGCCAGTGTTGCCACCGCAGCTAAAACTATACCGGTAACAACCAGTCCAACCAGCAATTCAACTAACGTAAATCCCTGATACTTTAAAGGTCGTTTTGCCCTTGTCATTTCTTTTACTTGCCCACAAGCCGATTTATACTTGCAATTTCCTTACCGCTATAATACGCACGCACAGTAACACGAATAAACTCCGGTGATACCACCCCACTTTCCTGGGGCATATAAACATATTGGCAGTTTACATCTCTTCCGAAGTTGGCATAATTCGAACCGGTAAATACTGTACCAGTCGCATCCTTTACCTGGCCCTGCGCTTCAGAATAACCATCATAATTATTCACTATGTCCTCGAACGGCGTATTGACAATCTGCTCTATCAAATCACTTGCCAGTTTTGCCGCTAAAGTCCTGCGCATACCTTCAGCCCGCACCTTCGCTCCAGTTGTGAACGGCAGTAATACGCCAGCCGCAGCGATACCTAATACAACAGTAGCCATCATCGCCTCAGCAAGTGTAAACCCACCAAGCGTATGGCGGGTAAAGCCTTGCCGTATTCCGCCCGCCGCCCCGACTCGCGTCGGGAGACGCGGGGGCAGGCCGCGATATCTGCTGCTAATAGTCATAGTACCGTTTTCCATTCTCACTTGTTCCTGAATTGCCGGCTCTAATTTCCGACGTGGCTGCTTTATATATCCAGCCGTGGCTGTCATCGGCGTCGGCCGGAAATGCTTCGCCATCGCCAAGCATTTGAACCGAGCTTTTGCGGTTAAAAGGATTAACAGGTATCTCCTGCATATAAGGGCCTCGGCTAAACCCCACAGTACCTACCGGAGCCGTTTCACCATTAGCATTACTTGATATAGTAGCATGCTCAATAAAGGCCTGCTCTGTGGGCGCAGCAGAATTATTACCATTCGGGTATCCAGGACCAATTTCCAGATGCTGGCTCTTGTAAACCAAAATGAACCTGCGAAGGAGCTGCAGGTCCGTCGCAAGGGCGCTTTCCTTGGCCGGCGTCGTGCTGCCTGCAATTGCAGGTATCACAATAGCAGCCAAAACACCAAGCAAGAGTACCACTATCAGAATTTCGACAAGTGTGAAAGCTTTTGCTTTTCTCATCACCCATCCTTTCCATTTAGACGATGCGTTATTCATTAAAAAGGCTGACCTGCTATCGGCAACTGCCTCAGCATGGTCAGCCAGCTTGTTTATTTCACGGTTCTTACCAGTTTGTGCAGGCGCCGCTACTGCAAAAATCACGGCACCGTCATCACATCCCAATTCTTAAAGAGCCGCATGCGCAGCAGAATCATCTGCCCGGAACTCACCGCTTGTACTATTCAAGTACCAACCATTACCTCCGTCACCGGCAGTCCCATCTACATCAATTGTGCTGTCATCGCTGAACTGGTTGGTCGGAATTTTTTGGAGATACGGCCCGTAACAATACGTTGCATCCTTTGTGGCTTGGACATTACCACTGATGTCAGAATACTGTGTCAGCCGATTCCAAGTCGCACCACCCGATTCCGGCAGAGGCAGAATATCATTGTGCTGAACCTTATACAGCTCGATCTGCGAACGCACAGTTTGAAGGTCGGTGCACAAACTCGAAAGTTTGGCTTCGGTACTGGCCTCGGTAAACTGAGGAATCACGATAGCTGCTAAAATACCAAGGATGACTACCACAATCAGAATTTCCACTAATGTAAAACCTTTTTTCGCTTTCATCTTTTTACCCCTTTTTAATAAGATTTTTTTAATTTGCTAAAATGCAAACCCTCAAAACAATAACTCCCAAACAATACAAAGTATCGACCTAATCAATACATCACTTAATCATCCATATATTCTTTTGTAAGCAGTAAATTCTCCTTAATAACTAAGAAACTTCGAAAATATCTTTAAAAAATACTTCATAGTCTTATTCTTTTCCCTAAAGCAAAAATGGAATTTCAAACTTCTACGTCCGAAAAACACGCTAAAAACCTTTTCGGGGACCGTCTGAGTATCCAAGCAAAATATAAAAAATAAACCTTCTACTGCCAAATCTTCAGATTCACAAATAACTGAAAGAAACTTGGGAAATGCTCCTCCGTAATCCACAGGATGCCTTACGGCAGGAGTCCTCTATAAGGAGTCCATAGGACTTGGGACTAAATAATCACTATGCAATCAAAGGAACGATTATCTATGCGCTAATATATTCAGGTGTATTTTCGATATGTATTTTTCTTCTGGTTTTCCCGCTGTGATTAAGCTCGAACCGAATGTAATCAATTCCCTGTAAGGCGGATTCAATCTTATCTGCCCACTCAATCAAAACTACCGACTGTGGATAACAAAAATCGTCGAAGCCGAGCATCTCAAACTCAGCAACAGAATCTAACCGATAAACATCTATGTGATAAATATCCAGCCGCCCTGCGTACTCATTAACGACGACAAATGTGGGACTGGTAACATCCTTGCTGTCCTTCGCTCCAGCTCCATCTGCAATACCCTTAATCAGGTGCGTCTTGCCGCTGCCCAATGCCCCGCAAACAGCAATAATTTCACCGCCTTTTAATTGCGAGCCGATTTTGCGACCAAGCTCTATAGTCTGCTCCGGCGAATTCGAAACAACGTTAAAATTCATAGACAACAATAATCAATTTCTCCGTAAGGAGTCCCGAGGACTAAGGTGGTCATATCCCCTGGCCCGCAAATCACAAATTTGGCCATCCGGCATCTTGAGCTGCATTCTCCCCGTGTCAGTAATTCCGCCGATTTGTGTAATCGGTATCGGCCCATCCCATTTTCCCAATAAAATCTGACAATCCTGTGGAGGAAGGGTAAAAAGTAATTCAAAATCTTCGCCGTCGTTTAGCGCTGAATCCAAGGGGTCTTTGGCCTTTCGCGCTTCATCTGATATCGGAATCCTCTGTACATCTATAATAGCACCTACCCCGCTCTGCCGGCAAATGCGATTCAAATCACTGCTGAGTCCATCGCTTATATCAATCATCGAATTTACCGTTACCATTTGGGAGATTTTTATTGCCTCTTTAACCCTCGGCTCAAACTCCAGATGTTTTCTTCTTAATGCGCCACCCAGCGAACCGGTTACGCAAACACTGTCACCAACCTTGGCACCGCAACGCTTAACTGGTTTATTGCCAGCACTTCTACTAAGCATTGCCACACTTATTGCAAATGGATTGCTACTTTTCCACTTTGTAATATCACCGCCGATAAGCGCACATCCAAATTTATCACCGGCTGCAGTAATTCCCGAGTGAAGCTGCTTTAATTCTTCTTCACCGAACCCTTTAGGCATAGCAACAGCTACAACCGCAGCTACAGGCACCGTCGCCATCGCTGCGCAATCGCTAAGACTAACCGCCATAGCTTTGAAACCAACCTGCTTTAAGGTCGCTTTTTTCAGGTCAAAATGCACGCCATCCAACAGCATATCCGTAGTAACAAGAACCGATGTATCATCAGCCAGGCGAACCTCAGCCATATCGTCACCAATACCGATGGGAAATTCTGTCGCGGATAATTTGCTTTGGCGGGCAAACCAGACGGTTATTTCATCTTCACCGTTACTCATCGCTGTGCCAACTGTTTGTTCCAATATGCAATTTGTCTTTTTGCCTGCTGGGGCCCTGCTGCACCTTCAGTAACATATTTACCTGCTACCTTTGTTGCGCCGAGACTTTCATACACATCCGAATCAATCGCGGAGCAACGCTGCTTAAACTCATCCAAAGTAAGCTCTTTTAATGTTTTATCCTGCTTTTCACAGCAGGCAACCAACGAACCAACAATGCCGTGCGCCTCACGAAAGGCAATTCCTTTTCCAACCAAATACTCCGCCAGGCAGGTAGCATCAAGAAAGCCCTTATCCAAACCGTCTGAAATCTTCCCTGTATTAAATTTCGTATGCGAAACAACCGCTTGTGCCATATCCAGACAGGCCTCGACAGTACCACCAGCGGCAAAAATATGGGCCTTATCCTCCTGCAAATCACGGTTGTAGCCCATCGGTTGGGCCTTTAGTATTGTCAGCATAGCCATCAGGCAGCCATAAACCGAACCGGTCTTTCCTCGAATCAATTCGAGCGCATCAGGATTACGCTTCTGAGGCATCATGCTCGACGAGGTGCAATATGCATCATCAATCTGCACAAATCCAAATTCCTGCGAACAATAGATTATCCAGTCCTCAGCCAATCGGCTCAGGTGTGTCGCAATAAGCGCACAATCAAATATAAATTCCGCACAAAAATCCCTGTTGCTAACCGCATCGATACTATTGTAGCTGATATCAGAAAATCCCAATTGCTTCGCAGTACCTTTTCTATCTAACGGCAGCGTTGAGCCAGCTATGGCACCACTGCCCAACGGACAGATATTAAGCAGCTCGCTACAGTTTTTCAGCCGGATAAAGTCACGCTCCAACTGCTCTGTAAAACTCAATATATACGACGCGATAGATACCGGCTGGGCACGCTGAAGGTGCGTATAACCAGGCATTATATCCTCTGCATATTTTTCAGCTAATTTAACAAACGCCTTTTGAAGCAGCGTTATTTTGGCCTGCACAATCTCGACCTCATCCCTCATCCACAGCCGAATGTCGGTAGCAACCTGGTCATTACGGCTTCTGCCAGTGTGCAGTTTTTTGCCTGCCTCACCGATTTTTTCAATCAGTGCCGCCTCGATTGCCATATGAATGTCCTCGTATGTCTTATCGAATTTGAACCGCCCTTCTGCAATCTCCTGTGATATTTCGATAAGCCCATCTTTAATCTGCTTCAATTCGTCCCTGGTAATCAGCTTTTGTTCCGCCAACATCTGGGCATGAGCAATCGAGCCGACAATATCATACTTGTAAAGACGCTTGTCGATAGACAGCGACTGGACAAAATCAATGGTTCGCTCATCCGGCCCAGAAGCTAATCGCTTTTCCCAACTCTTTTCTGCTTTGGCCATTTTATTTACTCCAATGACTATTGATTATTTATTATTTATTATTTTACCAAAAATCGCCAATAGTAAATAGAAAATAGTAAATCCAATATTGACATCACTACGAAGCACGAGAGATGCTGCTATTTGAAAAGGTATCATCTGCCCTTTACTAAAAGCCGAAGCATTGCGGTGTGATTTGATGTGAAAATGAGTAAGATGCCAGCACAGCAAACATCATTATGTGCAATCCCGTAAGGGATGGCCAAGTCCATAAAAAAAGACTGATAATCTTCGCTGATTATCAGCCTTCCCTTTCCCATTGCCCCAATTATCCAATAATTGCAGCTCTCTCAACCGCCTCTAATTCATCCTTCGTAGTCCCGAAGGGATGCCTTACGGCACTACGGAGAACGAACAAAAGTAAAAAGCGGTTTATCCACCATAAGTTGGGCGGATTTATCAGTTCTCAAAGGCAACAGCAACACCTATCTGAGCATCTCTGAGTAAATTTTGGCGGTCGATTCTAACCACTTTACCATTTTTAATACGAGCAAATTGCCCTTTTTCCTTTGCTAAAGTGGTTGTTCGTGGAAAATTAATTTCCACAACGTGCCCTGGCTGAACAGGTGTCGTTATAGGAACTCTAATAAAGACGCCATTTTTACTGACATTTGTACTTCGACCATTAAAAAATCTGTTTGCCTCGGGCACCCAAATGCTAACCGGCCAAGAAATGTTGCTTCGTGTTTCCTTACGCTGCTCAGTAAGAGTCTCCATAATATAAATCTCCTTTACTACTCTGCCCCCGCTCTTGCTTCGCAAGAAGCTGCGGGGCTACGAAGCACGAGCAAAACAACGTTCCTTCAATTAATAAAGGTATCGGCAATGTTAAATTGGATAGATTAGCGTAATTAGGCAAAAAGATGGACTTTATAAAAAAAAATTTATTCCTCTTTATATCGCCGTATTCTTGCCTTTCTTATCGGGCTTTTCTTTTAGATTTAGGTCTTAAGCAGAAGAGCCAAAAATGTCACAAAACATCAGGGAGTTATCTTGCGATTTCGACCTGTTTGATGTACCCTGAGGCTCAATGGAGACAAAAGTCGTAAAAGTTAACCCTAAAAAGGTTGATTCAGCGAAAATCAAGGAAGCTGTAGCTTTACTTGATGCAGGCGGACTTGTGGCATTTCCTACTGACACCGTTTATGGAATTGCCTGTCGGGTCAAAAGCGACTATTTAGCCAAATTAAATAAACTTAAAGGCAGAGACCCTGAAAAACACTATTCATTGCATATAGGTAAAAAAAGCGATATTAGAAAATACGTTCCGACTGTAGGATTAAAGGCCAAGAAGCTTGTTGAGAAGGCTTGGCCCGGGCCTTTGACCATAGTTTTCGAATTAGACCAGAAGGACATCGACAAGCAGCAAAAAAAACTCGAAAAAGAAGTCTTTGAAAACCTATATAAAGATAACTCCATAGGTATTCGCTGTCCTGACAACGCCATAGCTTCAATGCTGCTGCAAGAGACGAGCAATCCTGTGGTTGCGCCAAGCGCAAATATAACAGGTCAGAGGCCGGCAGTGGAGCCAGAGGAGGTTCTCGTTCAATTCTCAGGTCAAATCCAGATGCTGCTGGATGGCGGGCCTTGCAAATACGAAAAAAACAGCACTGTTGTTAAAATGGGTAAAGAAGGCCTGGAAATTTTAAGGCATGGCGTATATTCCCAGGCAGAGTTAGAAGCAATGTCGGAGATTAAATTTTTGTTCGTTTGTACAGGAAATATCTGCCGAAGCCCTATGGCGGTTGGAATACTTCGTAAATTTTTGGCAAAAAAATTAAACTGCGATGTTGACCAACTTGAAAAAATGGGTTATAAAGTATTTTCCGCTGGCATCTTGGGGACTGATGGTTCGCCAGCAAGTGAAAAAGCAACAGCAGCTTGTGCGGCTAAGGGAATTGATATAAAAGCTCATAAGAGCCAGGCGTTGTCCCGGCAACTTATCGAAGAGAGTGACTTTATATATGTGATGGGCAAAGCTCATTGTGAGCAAATCGTCGCTCTTAGCCCTAAATCGGCAAAAAGATGTTTATTGTTAGCAGAAAATGAAGAAATTCCTGACCCAATAGGCCAGTCACAGGAGTATTACAATAATTGCGCTGAGCTAATTGAAAAAGCAGTAAAAAAGAGAATTAGTGAGTTTACGTTATGAAAGTAGCGATTGCGAGTGACCATCGCGGTTTCGCGGCCAAACAACAAATCAAGTCAATATTGACTCAATTAGGCCACGAATACCTCGACTTTGGCGCCATAGACAATAATCCCATTGATTACCCCGATACAGCATACTTAGCAGCAACATCAGTGGCAAAAAAACAAGCCGACAGAGGCATTTTAATCTGCGCAACCGGGCTTGGAATGAGTATAGCAGCAAACAAAATAAAGGGAATCAGAGCTGTATTGTGTCATGATGAGCTAAGTGCACAGATTTCACGCGACCATAATGATGCAAATGTGCTTTGTGTATCAGGCGACCAAATCAACGAGGTATTACTGCGAAAAATAGTTGAGGTCTGGCTTAATACAGAATTTTCGGGTGGCAGACACGAAAGAAGAGTAAGGAAAATAGCGGCTATCGAAGAAGGTAAAGACCCAAGAGAAGTTAAGAACGGATGAACTATATTTGCGGAACTTGGCTCACAGCCGGTGGAGTAAATGACCCTTTGCTCCTGAAGAATCAAGGCAAAAGAAAAAACGTAAAAAGGCATGAAAACTCAGTGCCCAAATTGCAAAAACATTTTCGCTTTGCCTGATGAATATAAAGATCAGAGCGTAAAATGCCCTCGTTGCAAACAAGACTTTTCTCCTGAGAAATCCCAAAAACCCCCTATCATTGTGCCTGATAACATTGCTCGCAAAGGTGGTAATTTCACAGGCAAAATTTTGAAGGGCATCCCTGCACCCTTCAAAATCGGCTTTCTGGGCACTCTTGGAGCAATTTCAGCCTTTTTTTTTGTTTTTTATTTTCTCGTTTTATACCCCAAAAAGCCAACATCATCATACATAGAAAATCCTGTTTCTGTTAAACAATTATATTCTCTTCAAATACCAATTTATAGAGACGGCAGTAGTCTATTTGAATTATGTAAAGCCCTTGGCTCGCTCGAAATGGCAGCTACATTGAAATCTTCTTCGTTGCCAGAAATAACGCGGTCCCTTATAATAGCTCGCCTTAATTCTGATATGGAACTTTTAGACAACTGGAATATGGCATCGTACCTTGAGGAGGTTAGAGATGCCTTGAAGGCTGCAATACAGGCAGAGATAGATGTTTTTGTTTATGAAGGGCAGAATCCCGAAAAATGCGAAAACGGTGCTTGGTATTCTAATCAGGATTACATGCAATTAATGAATAAATCAATAGAGTTGCGAAGCGAAGCATCAACTCAAATATACGAACTGATGTCCAAATAACGGAATTTTTTTTCTAACGGGGTAAAACTGGGGACTAAGTATTAAAGGCAAATCAAACCTTAGCAGGCACAGGCCTGGTTTTTGCAGGGGCAGAGCGGGCGGTTTTTATCTGGACTTTGCTGGCGCGGGCTGCAATGCGACGACTGCTTACTAAATCATTGCCTATCGAACGCAACTTTTTATACCTGTTCTCAAGTAAATTATCAATTTTCGTGCGTTTGAGGTCGCGCAGGGTCCTGACAATATACATCTCGACATTATAAACGGTGTCGTGAACGTTGCGATGTGCGCCGCCGAGCGGTTCTGGAATAACTGCATCAACGAGTCCAAGCTTATACAAATCCCTGCTGGTCAGTTTAAGCGCCTCTGCGGCCTCGGGGGCCTGTGAACCATCCCGCCATAAAATTGCAGCACAGCCTTCGGGCGATATTACCGAATAATATGCAAATTCAAGCATCGCCAGTCTGTCACCAACAGCTATCGCCAGCGCTCCGCCTGAGCCACCTTCGCCAATACAGATGCAAATTATCGGGACC
>CAZZHL010000012.1:0-17799 GCA_964653945.1 uncultured Pirellulales bacterium | reverse complement strand
CACCAGCCCACCGAAACTAAAGAGAGCAAGGAAAGCGCCTTCTCCTGAAACGCTACTTGCGGAATAGCAGTTAGTTATCATTCCGCGATTATCAGAAACCAGCCCGCCGGCATAAATCATATTTTCAGGCGACTCCTCATCGTGTCCCGAAACGCCGCCTGTCGAGTAGCAGTTATTCATCGTGCCACGATTTTTGCCCACCAACCCGCCGACATAAATCACATTTTCAGACATCCAATAATCGTGTCCCGAAACGCTGCCTGTCGAATAGCAGCTATTTATCGTGCCGTAATTCCAGCCCGTCAGCCCACCGATACAATAGCCTCCTGAAACACTGCCTGTGAAATGACATCTTGTAATTGTGCTGTAGTCACTTACTCCCACCAACCCGCCAGCCAAGCTTCCAGAAACATCGCCCGCGGAATAACAGCTTGTAATTATGCCGTAGTCATCTACTCCTACCAGCCCGCCTACCCACATGCCTCCCCAAACACTGCCTGTGGAGTAGCAGTTAGTAATTGTGCCATAATTATTCCATCCCACCAGACCACCAATACAATATATCCCGTTGGCCGAACACGTCGAATAACAATCGCTCATGCTTGCGCCGTGATTATACCCCACCAGCCCGCCGACAAAATTAGTATAACCACCATAATATATGCCTTCCTCGTTAATACTTCCCGTCGAATAGCAGTTGGTTATCGTGCCATAATAGTTGTATCCCACCAGCCCACCGACATAATTCCACTCCCCCATAGCCCTAAAATCGATGTTAACATTTTCCATACCGATATTCTTTACGTGGCCCGGGCCAGCCACGTATCCAAACAGGCCAACGTAGTCTCTCGTTGCGCAAAAAGGGGAGTCCCACCAGCAACCGTAAGTAAAATTTAGTATCCTATGGTCATTGCCGTCGAAAACCCCAGTAAATGGGTTGCCTATATTTCCTATGATGTTAAACTCTGGGTCATAGCCGCCTGTATAGCCAGACAGGTCAATATCGTTCACAAGAATAAAATGTGCATCCAATTCGCACGGAAATGAATTAATTAAATTAAGCTCCTCCGCAGTAGAAATCTGATATGGGTCACCTTGCGTGCCACTTCCTCCAAGAAAATCTGATAGATGCGGCCCGGAATCGGGAATAATTTGGCCGGGTTTACCTTCCCACGCCAGGTGCGGATAGTCATTCCCATCATCAATCGTCCAGATACCATCGTTGCCACAGTCTCCCCAGCCGATGTAGGTACTTGCCATTTTCATTTCGGCTGTGGTTTTGCCGATTCCGCCGGCACTTGTGTTGCAGTCGCTCGTGTTCACATCCCAAAAAGAAGATAAAACGTCATTAGCTTCCCCTTTTGCCACCAGCCCGCCGACGTAAATTACATCATCATAACCTGTTCCTGAAACATTACCTATCGAATAGCAGTTCATTATCGTGTTATAATTGGTTCCCACTAACCCGCCGAAACGCAAGTATTGCCCTGAAACACTGCCTGTGGAATAATAACAGTTTATTATCATCCCTTCGTTGTATCCGACCAGCCCGCCGACATCAGCCAAATTTATACTGTTGACATCGCCTGTGGAATAACATTCCGTTATCACTCCATAATTTCTACGCACCAGCCCGCCAAAACTGCCGTATTCTCCCGAAACACTGCCCGCAAAATAGCAGCCCGTTATCGTGCCGTATTCATCATTTTCTCCCACCAGCCCACCACCACCTGAAACACTTCCTGTTGCATAGCAGCTCGTTATTGTGCCGTCATTGTCACCCACCAGACTGCCGACATAATTTTCATTCGCTATATTATATTCATTCGTGACATTGATATTAACATTTTCCATACCGACATTCTTTATTTGACCTGTGCCGGCCACATAACCAAACAGGCCGATATAACTTAGGCCACTGGAATCCCATGTAAAATTCTGTATCTTATGGTTATTGCCGTCAAATACGCCGGTAAACGGACTGCCCTCATTTCCAATGATGTTAAACTGTGTGCCGGTGTAGTCAGCCAGATTGATATCGGCGATGAGCAAAAAGTGCTTGTTCCAGTCGGAAGAATGTGTACCGATTTCGTTCATATCCTCAGCAGTAGCTATTAGATAAGGGTCGTTCGGCATACCCGTCCCGCCGCTGTAGGTGCCTGCAAAGACACCACTGGAAAGCATAAAGACCACCATTACTAAAAGGACTGATTGCTTTTTCATTTTCATCACCTTTCACTCGCGTATAATTAAAACTATTATACCAGAGTCTCGCTAAAATGCAAGAAAAAAACGACGGATAAATCCGGCCTCCGGCGGATAAAATTTATTTGCCAAAACAGGCGGTTTATGCTAATATCATATCAGGGCGAAGGCTCTGGCCGGAGCCCCGAATATCAACCTGGGGCCATAGCTCAGTTGGGAGAGCGCTTGCATGGCATGCAAGAAGTCGTGGGTTCGAATCCCATTGGCTCCATTTATCCAACCTCTTTGTTTTTCAAGTACTTGTCCCTCGTCACTTATTTACTCAAAACTCCCTTTCGACAGGGATTTTTTTGAAGTTTAAGCCAGATTACTCTTGACATGCGCATGATTGGTTGAGTAAAATCCCAGCAGGTTAAGGACGGCAATTATTTTCAAGTCCATATCCCTTCGTAAAAATGGCAAGAGATACAAACTGATAGTTGTCCCTGATAAGATCATGAGATGCAGTTTCTGGACGGAGAGGTTACAAACGAAAGGAGGTAGGCGCAGACAGACTCAGGATGAGTAATAACCAAACGTTTTTTGTCGATAACGTGGGGGTATTCTCAAAAAAGATATCTAAGGAGGATATCTCATGAAAAGCAGAATTAATTTTGTGGTCTTAGCTGTTTCATTGATGTGCTGCCAGAGCATTTCAGCAGGACAAGTCATTGGTTACATGACCGACCCATATAATTATTCGATAAGTGATTACACGGACATTATTGAGGCGTGGGTTGAGAAAGATGGTACCGACCTGACATTTGTGATGGTAATGCGTGGTACAATTCCCAGTGCGTCAGAGCTCGGCTATGATGACAGTCTGACCTATATCTGGCTGGTAGATGCTGACAACGACCCCACAACAGGGCAAAGCCCTGTGGGAAGCGAGTTTAATATTCGAGTGGTCATAAGCCAGAATCCTGCCCTTGCCGGTGGTTATGTGGATGTCGTCGGGTCAATGACCGGTGGAGGTAGCGGGACAGTTGACGTAAACGATAATAAGATTCAGATTACCATCGACCGCTCGCAGATAGGAGCTGTTCGGCGATTATATTGGCAGTGCGATGCATGGGAGGATATCGGCGGGGTATACAGCGAAAATGGGATAACACTATCCGGTCTGGCAAGGATATGTAGATATGGTGTTCTATTCGACCCTTACAGTCAAAACTTCCAGGTGGGAGAGAATTATGTCGAAGCCTATCTGGAAACCGACCCCGAAAATCCGGTTATATCCCTGTCCGACGAGGACAGTGGTCAAGACAACATATTTTTGTCTGATGAGGAAAAGTATCCTGAGCAGGATAATTGGCAGATTCTTGGACAGACTACCAGCCATGCAGGGACTAACAGCCCCGGCCATGCGGGGCCTTATAATCTCAGGACGTTCTGCCAGTTCATCGTGGAAGAATCAGACCCATGTGGTGCGTATGGTGATTGTTGTTCGCAATCGCATTTTAGCCAAGATTTTAGACTCGACGGAAATGAAGGCGAAACGGGTATGATTCCGCACGGAGTGTTTTTCCTGAAGTGGAGCCACGATTATCATATATTTGCATCGGATAATGAGTGGCAGACCTACATCTCAAGTATTGGGCAGATTGAGCTTTATCAGGTTGTCCCAGAGGAGCTAAAGGTCATGTGGGTACATCCGGAGTTTGCGTGCAACAATGATATGTTTAATAAGCACGAGCAGGTGATTGACCTAGCTGATATAGGGCTTGAACTCGGGGAAACATATCGGATAAAGGCACTTCTGGTGGATGAAGTAAGTGTGCCCGATCCAACAAATAACGCCGAGGCGGCAAGCGATGCTTCATTGCTGTTGAATATTGATGTTGCTATCCAAGAAGGAGATTTTGACCAAGACTGGGATGTTGACCTCTTTGATTTTGCCCTGTTCGCTGAAAACTGGCTTGAACACTGGTAACATAACCGAACGTCTCAATTAAAAGTGAAAATCACATCAGTGTGTGAGCGTGGGCGATTAATACGCAGCTCGCGCAGCAGAGCGCAGGATGTACGCAGCCAGTATGTAAATAGAAGTCATCCCAAAACCCCTGAGAAATGCCGTTTATAGCACTGAAATTGCCAAAAACGAGGGTTTTAGGATAGGTTCTAGTCTGCAAAACGTAAGAAGCATTATCCTGTCATTTCTCTAAAACAATCCGAACAAACCAGTTGGCCTGAGTCAATTCTAAATAGCTGCTTCTCTAAAAAGCCCTCTTTGCCACAACATTCACACATCTTTGTTTCCACTAGATTGTCACGAACTTCGTTTTGTTCTGCTATGGCTCGTGCCTTGTCTTCGGCTTTCAACCTCGCTGCTGTCTCAGCTTTTAGCTTTTCTTCCGCATCGGCTCTGGCTCGTACTTCTGCCTGGAGGTCTTTCTCCATTTTAGATAGAGCATCCGCCTGCGATATCAGTTTTCCCTCTGCTTCGGCCCGGGCTGCGGCTTCATTTCTTGCTTCTTCTGCGGCCTGAACTCTTGCTCTCGATTCCGCTTCTAATCTTTCTTCGATTCTGGCTAATGCCTCACCGTAAGCCATCGCTTTTTCCTCAGCTTCTTCTCTGGCTTGTCTCTCAGCACTTGCTCTTGCCTCGGCCTGCTCATTTGCCCTTTGCTCTGCACGGATTCTGCTTTTGGCCTCAGATTCCGCTTGTGCTTCCGCCTTTGCCTTTTGTTCGGCCTGGGCGTTTAACCTCCGCTCTGCTTCACTTATCGCCTCGGCATACGATTTAGCCTTCTGTTGAGCTTCTCTATTGGCTGCCGATATAGCTTCCGCTGCTTCAGCTTCAATTCTGGCTCGCTCTTCAGTTTCAGCTTCTAATTTTTCCTCCGCCTCAACTCGCGATTGCGTTTCGGCCTCTAAATTTCTCTCAATCTCGGATAGGGCATCAGACCTGATTCTCAGCTCCTCTTGTATTTCCGCTCTTTCTCTTTTTTCAGATTCTGCTATTTCCTCGGCCTGCGCTCTTGCCTTGGATTCTAACTTTAACTGCTCCTCGATTCTGGCTAATGCTTCGCCGTAGGCCCTTGCTCTCTCTATAGCTTCAGCCTTTGCCTGTCTCTCGGCCCCTGCTCTTGACTCGGCTTCTTCCCCTGCCTTGACTTCGGCATCGGCTCTTCCTCTTGACTGCGATTCCGCTCTTTCTTCCGCCCTGGCCCTTTGCTCTGTCTGGTCTTTTAGCTTCTGTTCTGTTTCGGTTAACGCATCAGCATACGACCTGATAGTTTCCTCTGCCTCAGTCATAACTGCCGCTATCCGCTCTTCAGATTCAGCTTTAATTCTTTCTAACGTCCCCGCAGTCTCAGCTTTGAGCCTTGCCTTTTCCTGAATTTCCGTCCTGAGCTTTTGCTCTATCTCGGCTCTGACTTGTGCTTGTTCCTGTGCCTTTTCTTCTGCCCTAAATCTTGCTGCAGATTCAGCCTGAAGATTTTCTTGTGCTTCTCTAACAGCCTCGGCATTTACCTTTTTTTCAGCTTTAGCCCTTGCCTTGGCTTCAGCCTTTGCTATTCTTTCCGTTCTGGCGTCTGTTTTTACTTTTAATTCGGCTTCAACCCTGGCTCTTTTTTCTGCTTCGGATTGTGCTTTGTCTTCAGCTATCAACCTTGCTGCTGTTTCAGCTTTGAGCTTTTCCTCCGCCTCAGCTCTGGCTTGCATCTCAGCCTGTAGCTTCTGCTCTGCTTTGCTTATTGCCTCCATATAAGATTTAGCCTTCTGTTGGACGTGTGCTCTGGCTGCTGCTATCTGCTCTGCGGATTCGGATTTGATATTCTCTATCATCTCCGTAGCTTCAGCTTCAATTTCGGCTCTTTCTTTGATTTCTGCTTCTGCTTTTTCTTCCGCCTGGGCCCTTGCCTTAGATTCTGCCTTCAGTTTTTCTTCGATTCTGGCTAAGGTTTCGCCATAAGCCCTTGCCTTCTCTACAGCTTCTTCTTTGGCTCGTTTTTCGGTTTCAGCTCTTGCCTCAACCTCCAACTTTGCAACTCGTTCAGCTTCGGCCCGTGCGACGGTCTCAGATTCTGCTTTCGTTTCTGCTTTGGCCCTTTGTTCGCTCTGGGCGATTAGCTTCTGCTGTGCTTTGGCTAAAGCATCGGCGTAAGACCTTGCCTTTTCCTCAGCATCCTTCCTGATTGCCGCTATCTGCTCTGTGGATTCGGACTTGATATTCTCTATCATCTCCGTAGATTCAACTTCAATTCCGGCTCGCTCTTCGGTTTCGGCCCTGAGTTTTTCCTCCGCCTCAACTCGCGATTGCGTCTCTGCCTCTAAATTTTCCTCCATCTCGGATAGTGCCTCGGCATGTAATGCCAGTTTTTCCTCAACCTCGTCTCTAATCCTCGCTTCGGTCTGAGCTTTTTCTTCTGCATCGGCTCTTGCTTGTACTTCGGTCCTTAGCTTTTCATCAGCTTCTTTTAACGCCTCTACATAGGCCTTTTTATCAACTTTAGCCCTGGCTTTGGCTTCAGCTTTGGCTATCCTTTCTGTTCTGGCGTCTATCTTTGCTTTTAATTCGGCTTCAACGCTCGCTCTTTCTTCCGCTTCGGATAGCGCTTCGTCTTCAGCTCTCAACCTTGCTGCTGTTTCAGCTTTTAGCTTTTCTTCCACCTCAGTTCTGGCTCGCACTTCTGCCTGGAGGTCTTTCTCTATTTCCGATAGAGCATCCGCCTGAAATATCAGCTTCTCCTCTGCTTCGGCTCTGGCAGCAGCTTCTAATTCTGCTCTTTCTTCGGCCTTGGCCCTTATATCAGCCTCTTTATTTGCCCTTTGTTCGGCTTCAGCCCTTGCTCTTGACTGCGATTCCGCTCTTTCTTCTGCTCTGGCCCTTTGCTCTGCCTGGTCTTTTAGCTTCTGTTCTGTTTCAGCTAACACATAGTTGTAAGATTCCTGCTTTTGCTCTGTATCTTTCTTGATTATTGCTACCTGTTCGGCGGATTCGGCTTTAATTTTTTCTATCGTCTCTAAAGTCTCATCTTTAATCCTTATCCCTTCTTCGATTTCTGCCCTGAGCTTTTCTTCTGCATCGTCTCTGGCTTGTACTTCTGCCTGGAGGTCTTCCTCTATCTTCGATAGAGCCTCCGCCTGCAATATCAGTTTTTCCTCTGCTTCGGTCCGGGCGGCGGCTTCATTTCTTGCTTCTTCTGCGGCCTGAGACCTTGCTCTCGATTCGGCTTCTAATCTTTCTTCGATTCTGGCCAAGGCCTCACCGTAAGCCATCGCTTTTTCCTCAGCTTCTTCTTTGGCTTGTCTCTCAGCACTTGCCCTTGACTCGGTCTGCTCTTCTGCTCTTTGCTCTGCACGGATTCTGCCTTCGGCCTCTGATTCCGCTTGTGCTTCCGCCCTTGCCCTTTGTTCGACCTGGGCATTTAGCCTCCGCTCTGCTTCACTTATCGCCCCAGCATACGATTTAGCCTTCTGTTGAGCTTCTCTATTGGCTGCCGATATAGCTTCCGCTGCTTCAGCTTCAATTCTGGCTCGCTCTTCGGTTTCAGCCCTGAATTTTTTCTCCATCTCGGATAGTGCATCAGACCTGATTCTCAGCTCCTCTTGTATCTCCGCCCTTTCTCTTTTTTCAGATCCTGCTCTTTCCTCCGCCTGCACCCTTGCCTTAGATTCTAACTTTAACTGCTCCTCGATTCTGGCTAACGCTTCGCCGTAGGCCCTTGCTCTCTCTACAGCTTCAGCCTTTGCCTGTTTCTCAGCACTTGCCCTTGACTCGGCCTCTTCCCCTGCCTTGACTTCGGCTTCGGTCCTTGCTCTTGACTGCGATTCCGCCCTTTCTTCCGCCCGGGCCCTTTGCTCTGTCTGGTCTTTTAACTTCTGTTCTGTTTCGGCCAACGCATCTGCATACGACTTGATACTTTCCTCAGCTTCAGCTCTAACTGCTGTTATCTGCTCTTCTGATTCAGCTTTAATTATTCCTATCGTCTCCGTAGTCTCAGCTTCGAACCTGGCCTTTTCCTGGATTTCCATTCTGAGCTTTTGCTCTGCCTCGGCTCTGGCTTGTGCTTGTTCCTGCGCCTCTTCTTCTACCCAGACCCTTTGCTCTGTCTGGTCTTTTAACTTCTGTTTTGTTTCGGCCAGCGCATCAGCATACGACTTGATAGTTTCCTCTGCTTCAGCCCTAACGGCTGCTATCCGCTCTTCAGATTCAGCTTTAATTCTTTCTATCGTCTCCGTAGTCTCAGCTTCGAACCTGGCCTTTTCCTGGATTTCTATCCTGAGCTTTTGCTCTGCCTCAACTCTGGCTTGTGCTTCTTCCTGTGTCTTTTCTTCAGCCCTAAATCTTGCCGCAGATTCCTCCCGTAGATTTTCTTGCGATTCATCTCTCGCCTGAACTACAGCTTTTAGTCTATCTTTTGCTTCGTTTATTGCCTTGGCATACGATATAGTCCTCTCCTGGGCTTCTGCCCTGGCTGCCGCTATCGCTTCTGCAGATTCAGCCTTTATCCTGCTTATTTTCTCTATAGCTTCAGCCTCGACTCTTGCCCGTTCTTCAGTTTCGACCGTTAGCTGTTGTTGGGCCTTAGCTCTTGTGTTAGATTCGTCCCTAAGTTTTTCTTCTACATCGGCCCTCGCTTTTGCTTCAATCTTCAATTTTTCTTTAGCTTCCCTTAGAGCCTCTGTATAAGCTCTCTCTTCAGCCCTGGACTTAGCTTTTGCTTCAGCTATAGCCCTGGCTTCTTCTCTCGCTTTGGCTTTCGCTTCAGCCCTTGCTTTTGCCTTCGCTTCCGCTCTTGCCCTTCTCTCAGCTTTGGCTTTTTCCTTTGCTTTCTTTTTATTCAAACAAGGAACTAAAGGATGATGAGGCCAATGTTTTTCTCCACATATATTACATGTTGGTATGAATTTCTCATTTGAGGCCTGAACCTTTTGTCGAAACACCTCGGAACCCGATTTGCCTTTATCCTCATCTGTCTTTTCAACACTCATATATCACCCAGTCGAAACTACTGTCCAATCCTTAACACTTGATGGCCGTTAAATAGGGAAATAAAAAACCTTTCTCCAATCAAAAACTATACCTTCCCAATTTCGATTTTTCAAGCATTTTTGAATAACGCAGAGCAAAATTTACAATCCATAAAGTAATATTTCTCGTCTTTATCTACCTTTTGCTGCTTCGCGGCTTAAAAATTTTGCTCGCCCCCCAAAAAAACCGAGAAAAACAGAACGATTATTGGCAAATAGGAATTGCTACTATATAGTAGTAAATATGATATAATTTGCTGTAATTAGGGGCACTATGCAAGCAGAGAATGCACCACTCAACCCTCAAGAATTAAAAACTTCGAGTTACTTGACATAGAGGCCAATGCAAGAAGCGTTATCTTGTCATTTCTCCAAGACAATCCGGACAAATCAGCTGGCCTGAGTCAATTCTAAATAGTTGCTTTTCTGAAAAGCCCTCTTTGCCACAACATTCACACATCTTTGTTTCTACTGAATTGTCACGAACTTCGTTTTGTTCTGCCGTGGCTTGTGCTTTTTCTTCAGCCTTCAACCTTGCCCTGCTGCGGCGCTCCGTCGCCATAGCTATGGAGCGTCGGCGACTTCGGCCTTCGCCGAGACGAGCTGCTGTTTTAGCCTTCAGCTTCTTTTCCACCCTGGCTCTGGCTCGCACTTCTGCCCGTAGGTCTTTCTCCACTTTCGATAGAGCCTTGGTTTGCAATACCAGTTTTTCCTCCGCTTCGGCCCTGGCGGCGGCTTCTGTTCGCGCTTCTTCCAAGGCCTGGGCTCTTGCCTTCGATTCTGCTTCTAATTTTTCCTCGATTCTGGCTAATGCTTCACTGTAGGCCTTTGCCTTCGCTACAGCTTCACCTTTTGCCAGTCTCTCGGCCACGGCTCTTGCCTCGGCCTCCGACTTTGCCACTCGTTCAGCTTCAGCTCGGGCGATAGCTTCGTCTTCCGCTTCCGCTTCTACTTTTTCCCTTTGTTTGGTCTGGGTTTTTAGCTTCCTCTCTGCTTCACTTATTGCTTTGGTATACGATTTTGCCCTCTCCTGAACTTCTCTCTCGGCTTCAGCTTCAATTCTTGCTCGCTCTTCGGTTTCGGCCCTGAGTTTTTCCTCAGCCACAACTCTCAATTGCGTCTCTGCTTCTAAATTTTTCTCCATCTCGGACAATGCATCAGCCTTGATTCTCAGCTCCTCCTGCATTTCTGCTGCCGCTCTTGCTTGCGATTCTGCTCTTTCCACAGCCTGCATCCTTGCTTTAGATTCTAACTTTAATTTCTTTTCGATTCTGACTAACGCTTCACCGTATGCCTTTGTCCTTTCTACAGCTTCAGCGTTTGCTCGTATCTCAGCGATTTTTCTTGCCTCGGCCTCTTCCCTTGCCTTCTCTTCGGCCTCTGCCCTTGCTTTTGCCTCATCCTCCACTTTAGCTTCTGCTCTGGCCCTTCGTTCGTGCTGGGCGTTTAGCCTCTCCTCTGCTTCACTTATCGCCTCGGTATAAGATTTGACCCTTTGTTGAGCCTCTCTCATAGCTGCCGCAGCTTCAGCTTCAATTCTGGCCCGCTCTTCAGTTTCAGCCCTGAGTTTTTCCTCCGTCGCAACTCTTAATTGCATTTCGGTCTCTAAATTTTTCTCCATCTCGGATAGTGCATCAGCCTTGATTCTCAGCTCCTCTTGTATTCCCGCTCTTGCCCTCGCTTCAGACCCTGCTTTTTCCTCGGCATGGAACCTTGCTTTAGATTCTAACTTTAATTTCTTTTCGATTCTGGCTAACTCTTCGCCGTAGGCCTTTGCCCTCTCTACAGCCTCACTTTTTGCTCGCATCTCGGTCCTTGCTCTTGACTCGGCTTCTTCCCTTGCCTTCTCTTCGGCTTCGGCTCTTGCTTTTGACTCATCTTTCACTTCTGATCTGGCCCTTTGTTCAGCCTGGGCAACTAGTCTCTGCCGTGCTCTGGCCAACGCATCGGCGTAAGACTTTGTCTTTTCCTCAGCATCTTTCCTGATTGCCGCTATCTGCTCTGCGGATTCGGATTTGATATTCTCTATCATCTCCGTAGTTTCTGTTTTGAGCCTGGCCTTTTCCTGGATTTCGGTCATTAGCTTTTGCTCTGCCTCGGACCTGGCCTGTGCTTCTGCCTGCGCTTTTTCTTCAGCCCTCAATCTTGCTGCAGATTCAGCCCTTAGATTTTCTTTAGCTTCCATAACGGCCTCGGCATTTGCCTTTTTATCCGCTTTTACCTTAGCCTTTTCTCTCGCTTTGGTCTTTGCTTCAGCCCTTCTTTTCGCCCATGTTCCAGCTCTTGTCTTTTTCTCAGCTTTGGCTTTTGCCTTTACTTTCCTCTTATTAAAATAAGGAGCTAAAAACCGGGGAGGCCAATGCTTTTCTCCGCGCGTATTAGAAGTCGGCGTAAACTGCTCATTTGATGTCGGGGCCGTTTGCCGAAACATTTCGGAACCTGAATCGCCCTTATCCTCAACTGTCTTTTCATTACCCATATATCCCCCATCGAAACTACTATCTAATCCTTGAACGTTTGATGGTCGTTAAATATGAGAATATAAACCTTTTGCCCACCGAATATTATAGCTTTTCGGTCTCGATTTATCAAGCATTTTAAATAACGCAGAGCAAAATTTACAATCCATAGAGTAATATTCCTCGACTTTATCTGACTTTTGCTGCTTCGTGGCTCAAAAATTTTGCCCGCCAAAGATAATTTCTTCGAGAAAAATGAAACAATTATTGACAAATAGGAGTAGCTACTATATAGTAGTGAATATGACATAATTTATTAGGAGAGCAGCAATATGCAGCAAAAAATACACGCCTTTGAGGCAAAGTGTCGTCAAGCAGGCCTTAAAATAACGCCGCAGCGAATTGCAGTTTATAAAGCGCTGCTCGAAACAAATGAGCACCCCTCGGCAGAGATGGTTTATCAAAAAGTAAGGCATGTTTCTCCCAATATATCGCTGGATACAGTAAATAGAACGTTACTCACTTTGGCCGAAATAGGAGCTGCTTCTACGGTTGAAGGTTCGGGCGATGCAAAAAGATTTGACGGAAACCTCGAAGCGCACCAGCATTTTAAGTGCATAAAATGCAAAAGAATTATTGATTTTTACTATAAACCCTTTGACAATATTGATGTTCCCAAGAGCATTAACAAGAGATTCACTGTATTGAGAAAGACGGTATATTTTGAGGGCATTTGCGATTTGTGCTCTGGAAAATAACCATTTTAACCACGCAACGCGAAAGCTTCAAAAAGAGAAAAAATGAATATAACAAAAGACCCAATATGTGGGATGCAGGTTGATGATAAAACAGGGTTAAGACTAACCCACAAAGGAGATACTCTTTTTTTCTGTAGTTCCGGCTGCATGGAAAAGTTCGCTAAAGAAAATAAGATTTCAAAGGAACAAATTGCAACTTGCTCAATTCAACCTAAAAGACATCTTTATAAAAATAAGACCTTAATTGTTGTTAGTGTTTTGATATTATTAGTTCTTTTGTCTTATGTAATACCTTTTCTTGAACCGCTCAGAATGTCTTTATGGATGTATTTTAAGATTCTATGGTGGGCCATCCTGTTGGGGCTTTTTCTCGGCGGCGTCATTGACCACTATGTGCCACGCGAATATGTCTCACATACTCTTTCAAGCCCAAGAAAACGGACAATTTTCTATTCTGTTTTCTTAGGTTTTTTAATGAGCACCTGCTCACATGGAATATTGGCGCTATCTATAGAACTGCATAAAAAGGGAGCATCTAATCCCGCAGTAATAGCATTTTTGCTTGCCTCTCCCTGGGCAAATATAACGATTACAATAATGCTGGTGGGATTTTTCGGAGCAAAAGCCCTTTTTATCATACTTTCAGCTATCGCCATCGCCATAATTACAGGATTTATCTTTCAGATACTTCAAAGGAAAAACCTTATAGAGAAAAATGAGAATTCTTTAGGACTTGAAGAAGGATTTTCTATCATAAATGATATTAAAAAAAGATATAAAACGTATAGATTTTCTACGGATACGGTTAAAACCGACATAAAGGGGATATTTAATGGTACTATATCTCTAAGTAATATGGTATTATGGTGGGTCTTGATAGGTATGGGTATTGCCAGCGTAGCAGGAGCATACATACCATCAGATATATTTCGAAATTATATGGGGCCAACTATAACAGGCATGATTGCGACGCTCATCATTGCCACAATAATTGAAGTGTGCTCTGAGGGCTCGGCTCCAATGGCATTTGAGCTCTTTAAGCAAACAGGGGCTTTAGGTAATAGTTTTGTATTCCTTATGGCAGGAGTAGTTACTGATTATACAGAAATAGGGTTACTATGGCATAATGTCGGCAAAAAAACCGCTATTTGGCTTCCTTTGGTAACTGTCCCGCAAGTAATATTGTTGGGAATTATTGCAAATATCATATTTTAAGAAAAAAGAAAAAATTGAAAAGGAAGTATGCTATAGTAGTAGAAAATTGCTCTGTTGAAAAAAATCCAGAATGTCATTTCGAGCGAGCCATAGGCGAGTCGAGAAATCTTTTTTGAATAGATTTCTCCGCTGCGCGTTCCTAAGGGACGCTTTGGTCGAAATGACAGCAGCGATTTTCAAAAGAGTAATAGAAAATCAGAGAGAAATGGTGATTACCGATTTAATCAAGGGAGGTTATCAATGAATCTAAAAGGTACACAAACAGAAAAGAACTTATTGACGGCGTTTGCAGGCGAGTCTCAGGCCAGGAACCGCTATACGTACTTTGCGAGTCAGGCAAAAAAAGAAGGCTACATACAAATTTCCGCTATCTTTGAGGAAACAGCCAATCAGGAGAAGGAACACGCTAAGCGGGAGTTCAAATTTCTGCAAGGCGGCGAAGTGGAAATTGCTGCAGCATTTCCCGCCGGCGTCATTGGCAACACGGTCGAGAATCTAAAAGAGGCAGCAGCAGGTGAGAACTATGAAACGACCGAGATGTACCCGGGCTTTGCAAAAGTCGCAGACCAAGAGGGATTCCCGGAAATCGCAGATGTATTTAGAAACATAGCTGTCGCCGAAGCTCGCCACAGAGACCGTTACATCGCATTGGAAAAGAATATTGCAGCGGGAAAAGTCTTCAAGCGGGAAAAACCAGTCAGATGGGTCTGCAGAAACTGCGGCTATGTCCATGAAGGCACAGAAGCTCCTGATGTATGTCCTTCATGCGCGCATCCACAGGCACATTTTGAACTGGAGGCAACTAACTACTAAAGCGGAAAATGAGTATCTAATTAAGTATTGCTAAATGAAGGAAATTGATATAGTCAGACTCTGAAAGGGGGCAAATTATGGCCAAAGAACTTCAAATATACAAATGCAATGTATGCGGCAATATCGTGGAAGTGCTTCACGGCGGGGCCGGCGAACTGGTTTGCTGCGGCAAGCCAATGGAGCTGCTGATTGCCAAAACCGCCGACGAAGGCAAGGAAAAGCACGTGCCGGTGATTGAGAGAACTGACGGCGGAATTAAGGTAAAAGTCGGCAGTGTTCCTCACCCGATGGAAGAAAAACATCATATTGAGTGGATTGAGGTCGTCGCTGACGGCAAGGCCTACCGGCAGTTCCTCAATGCCAGCGACGCACCTGAAGCCGTCTTTAATATCCAGGAAGGAACCATTATTGCACGGGAATACTGCAATATTCACGGGTTGTGGAAAGGGAAATAAATGATAAGCAAAAAGTTGGAAGAGGCCCTGAACAAGCAGATTAACGCAGAGATGTATTCCGCTTATATGTACCTTTCGATGGTCGCATACTTCGAATCTGCAAATTTGTCCGGCTTTGCAAACTGGATGAAGGCCCAGACACAGGAAGAGCTGATGCACGCAATGAAGATTTACGACTACGTAAACGAACGTGGTGGCAGAGTAACATTGAAGGCTATAGACGGTCCGCCGACAAATTGGGAATCTACTTTAGCTGTTTTTGAAGCGGTTTACGCTCATGAACAAAAAGTTACAGGCCTGATTAACAAGCTGGTGGACCTGGCTACCAAAGAAAAAGACCATGCAACGAACAACTTTTTACAATGGTTTGTCAAAGAGCAGGTTGAAGAAGAATCGTCCGCTGATGAAATAGTGCAGAAGCTTAAGCTTATGACAGATGCCCCTGACGGGATGCATGTGCTTGATAACGAAATGGGGCAAAGGGTATTTACCCCACCCACAACAACACAAGGAGAATAAAAATGCCTATGCCTTTTAATGCAGACGAAGTGTTCGAGATGGCCGAGAAAATCGAAAAAAACGGAGCTAAGTTTTACCGCGCTGCTGCCGGGAAATTCCCCGACGTAAGCAAGGCCCTGCTTGACCTTGCCGCAATGGAAGATGAGCACCTAAAGACTTTTCAGGCCATGCGCGCCGAGCTTTCAAGCCCAGAAGCAGAAACGCCTGTTTTCGACCCTGACAATCAGGCCCAGATGTATCTTCAGGTAATGGCGGACGGACACGTTTTTGATGTCAAAGCTGACCCTGCCGAGAAACTAACCGGCCAGGAAACAGTGCAGGACGTCCTCAAAACGGCTATCGGCCTCGAAAAGGATTCCATCGCTTTCTATGTCGGCCTGAAAGAGTGTGTCCCGCGTAAAACCGCCAAAGAAAAAATCGAAGCCATAATTAAAGAAGAGATGGGCCATATTGCCATCTTGAACCAAAAAATGGCTGACTTATAAAGACATTAGCCACAAAGACGCAAAGGCATCCCCGCTTTCGCGGGGACAAGCTTGCCCCTGCGAAGGCAGGGGAGAAAAATTATATAAAGAAAAAGCCTCGTGTCCTGGTGCCTTCGTGGCTCACGAAACGAAGCTGCTTTCAAGAGGCACAAATGGTTGATTTAGAGACACTGTTCAAGCTCAGCTACGGTATGTGTATCATCAGCTCGAAGAAGGATGACCGCATCAATGGCTGCATCGTCAACACGGTATTTCAAATTGTCCCTGAGCCGCCGATGATAGCAGTCAGCGTCAACAGCAAGTGCTTAACACACGAACTTATTACCGCCAGCAAAGTTTTCGGTGTCTCGGTCCTCTCTCAGCAAACACCGATGGCTTTTATAGGAAAGTTTGGCTTCAGAACCGGCAGGGACATAGATAAATTCGAGAACATAAAATATGAAACGGGCCAAACAGGTGTGCCGATAGTCCTCGATAACACCATAGCTGTCATTGAGGCGGAAGTTACCCAAAGCATGGATAACGCAACCCACACGTTATTCATCGCAAAAATAGTCGCCTGCCGGACGCTTGACGATGCTGCCGAACCGATGACTTACGCCTACTACCGTGATATCAGGCACGGCAAAACGCCGGAAACCGCCGCCACATACATCAAGGTAAAACAAAAGAGCGAAATAAAAAAGGAGTAAAAAATATGATGAAATACAAATGCCTTATATGCGGATACATTTACGACCCCGCTGCAGGCGACCCGGAAAATGGTGTGGAACCGGGAACCAGCTTCAAAGAGTTACCGGATGACTGGGTCTGCCCGGAATGCGGTGCCGCCAAAGACCAGTTCGAGCCGGTCGAGGATTAAGCATAAAGTTGCAGTTCGACAAGCTCACCATCCTGAGCGAAGTCGAAGGACAGGATATACACTATGCAGGAAATTCGGCCATCGGTAACTCAACAGGATATTCTATGCGCGGAAGCAGCGGCCCCGCCAAATGCCATGATTGTCTTCGGCGCATCGGGCGACCTGACCCGGCGGAAACTGGTGCCGAGCATTTTTGAGATTTTTACGCGAGACCTGCTCGACGAAAGGTTTTACCTTTTAGGTGCGGGCAGAAAGAAGCTATCAGACGCTGATTTTCGCAAATACGCGAAGCAGGCGATACGACAGAGTTCCATCGATGCAACAACGAAAGATTTTAATTCCTTTACAGAAAAGCTCTACTATATAGACGGTGATTATAGTGACGCTGCATTTTATGCTCGCATTAAAACAAAGCTGGCTGAATTAGACAAAAAGCACAAGGTTGATGGCAGCCGTGTTTTTTATCTTGCAGTTCCACCGCCTCTTTACAGCACAATAGTCGAGCATCTCGGCCGAGCAGGATTGTCCTGTCCCGCTGAGCCAAACTCACAGGTCAAGACCAGATTAGTCGTAGAAAAGCCCTTCGGCAGGGATTTGCAAAGCGCTACCGAGCTAAACAAAATAATCCACAATTGCTTCGACGAGTCTCAGGTCTATCGTATCGACCACTATCTCGGCAAAGATACCGTTCAAAACATCCTGATGTTCCGCTTTGCCAATACAATCTTTGAGCCGGTCTGGAACCGCAATTTTATAGACCATATCCAGATTACGATAGCCGAATCAGTCGGCGTCGAGCATCGCGGCAGCTATTACGACAAGGCCGGAGCGCTGCGGGACATATTTCAAAATCATATGCTGCAAATGCTCGCCCTCGTAGCGATGGAGCCGCCCGTCTCATTCGATGCCGACCATATCCGCGATGAAAAAGTCAAGCTGCTGCGCTCGATTCGGCCATTTGTACCACGGCCATCTTGGCCGTGGTATCACGGGCTGGAAGCCCGTGAT
>CAZZHL010000011.1:0-17889 GCA_964653945.1 uncultured Pirellulales bacterium | reverse complement strand
CCACGTCACCGACACCCGTCTCAGGGGGTTCGATATTAAAGATGCGATTGAGAACGGGCATAATGGCTTGCTTTACCCTATAGGGGATGATAAAATGCTGGCTGAATATATTATTCGTCTTGCCCACGATAAGGGTCTCGCCTCAGCAATCGCTGAAAATGGTTACAGAACAGCGACGGAAAAATTTGCTCCGGAATTTCACACCCAAAGGGTGATGGAAGCCTTGACCGAGGCTGTGCAGTTTCGCAATAAGAATAAGCGACTCAAACTATAGGAGAGTTGATATCATGAAAAAGCGATTGTGTAGAATTATCAGTGTTTTTGCAGCTATTACGGTTGTGACAGGTGTTTTATGTGGACTAATGGCCCTGTGTTTTGCTGCCAATAACCGTAAAGATGCTGGTACACAAACATCTGATAGCGGAAGTACAATTGAAAAGCCCAAGCCGATGATAATTTGGTTCCACAGTTGCAACTCCAATAAGCTCGAATCGCTTAGGCATGTGCTTTCCTCCGGCCTGGTAACTCACGCTTTGATATTATATATGCACAGAGCCGACGCCGACTGGAAAACCAAACCCGAGGTTCAAAAAGCGATTGAGATGGTAAAAAAATCAGATGTCAAACTAATATGGTGTAGGGACCTTTGGCCTTACTATAACGATAAGGGCATAAAACTAAGCGACTTTTACGACCCAAATTACTATATTCAGGAAGTCAATTATTTGCGGTTCGAAGGCAAGCAAATAGGAGCGGATTTTGTGGCATTAGATACTGAGCCCTATGGACGCTCTATAATGAAGCATTACCTGAAAAATAAGAAATGGCCGTCTGCTGAAGAGATGAAAAATCTCAGAATGGTCGTTAGCAGGACAGTTGCAGTTACTGGTAAAGTCGATTTTGTCCTGCCTGCTGGTTCGGCGCGACCTGCTCATCCGTATCATGCTCTTGCCGGCTTAGGCAATTTTCAAATATCAGAATATACATACTATGACAAAAAAAGACGGCGTAATGTTGTAAGGTGGCCCAATGAGATATTTGGAGTATATGTTAATGTTTCACGCGAAAATCCTCGAACACCAGCGTCGCCTTATTTTTTAGTCTCGGATATATTCGAAAGAAGTGAGTTATGGTCGGACAGTAAAGGGGTATTTTTGTATACTGATGGTCGCAACCAACCGGCTGTGGCTGAAGCACTCGCCAGTTACGCTAAGCGTTTACCTCGGAAAGCCTCTCTCAAACCAGAAGAGTCTAATTGACCAGCAGAATAGATAGACAGTCAAATTACGACATAACGAGTAAGTGTATTAACATAAATAGCGCTGGTGGTGTTGTTAGTGAACATAGCAATATTTATCACGTTGCCAACCCGCTGTATAATTACGCAATCGCGAGAGAGGGCGGTTGTAGCGGCAGATTAATATATAGCGATTACAGTATAACCAACGGTACAAGAGTAACGCGAGGCAAAGCAGGTGGAGACCTGCTGGAAGGGGCTAATGCGAAGTTAGGTGCAACTGTTTCAGAAATTGGATTAAAAGACCCTAACAACGATGACTTTAGTTTGACGGCAGATTCGTTATCACTGGGTACTGGACGACCGTCTTTTTATGGGGGTAATGCGGACCGAGGCGCCTGGAGAGGCACATCATTTGTCAGATATATACCTCCTAACTGCACAGCGCCTTTAGAAATGGACTTTAACGACGATTGCAAAGTTGATATGATGGACTTTGCGTTGTTTGCTTTACAATGGCTGAGTTGTAACATCCAGCCGTAAACTGCCTTTTGGGAGTAAACAAAAGGATTAATAATAACATCTCAGTAAGCTAAGGAATATTATCCATGTCCGAGACTAAGTGGTTGTACTTTAACATACATGACCTTGTGCGGATGCGCGTTGAGGCAGGGCACCCCAGCGAGCGCTCTGTCCGTCTTGTATTCGGTCACTTTGAAACTAATTTTCTTGATAAAGTTGACCTGACACTGGAATATCATCCTCCTCAAATCGGCAATCACAGTTTTGCTAGCGAATCTTATATTTTTACAGACAGTCATGTTTATCTTAAGAATTATAAACTTCATCTGGTAAATAACGACAACAACTTCATTCTGGCCAGTAAACGGGACCTTTTACCCTTCGCTTCGCCGGTGATTCAATGGCTTTTAGTGCGCCAGCAGCACTGTTTTGTCCACGGTGCTGCGGTTGCGGTCAATGGTCGCGGTATACTGTTGCCCAGCTGGGGCGGGACTGGTAAAACAAGTGCTATAGTATGTTTGCTTAAGGAAGTGCCGCAGTGCGGTTTTTTAAGCGATGATTACACGATTTTGTCATCTGATGGGTGTCTTTTGTCATTTCCGAAGGCATTTTTCATATACCCATATCATCGAGGGCTTTTTCCACATCTTTTCAAAGCCAAGCACAAACCGCTGATTCCGGGTGCCCTATCCGGCATAGTTGAGCGTATTAGAACTGTTATACGTCCAGCCATTATGGCGTGTCCGAAACTTGAAAATTTTGCCCGACGTTTTACTCCGGAGCATATGCAGGTCCCTGCCCGAACCGCCCTGCCCGATGCGAGTTTTGTCGATTCAGTGCCTCTTGAGACAGTCCTCTTTATACAACGTTATAGTGCCCCAGGGACGTGTATAGACCAAATCGATTTGTCGCAAGCCAAACGTTGGTTGATTGGCAACTGGTATTACGAGCAGGGCCGATGCGCGCGCGACATGCTCCTGGGAGTCGCCGGAACCGGCGTGCTGGATTACGAAAAGTATTTTTCTGGAATGTCATCGGTCATCAATGCCGCTTTCAATAATCTGAGAATTTATCGGCTACGCCTGGGTGAAATGACTCCCGCTCAAACCAGCAAAGCCGTCACCGACGCTGTTCGACAAATTCTGGAATACTGAAAACGCTAAAATGTTTGATTGCCAGCTCTTTTTCATGGAGTGCTCCTATGAGATTATTACTCACTTTCACCGGTCACGCCGCCGAAGTTGATGGAAAATTCTATAGTCGAAGCAAGGCTCTGGTGAATTACAAGCATCTGTGCCGCTATCGGCAGGGCATTGATGACATCCTCGTCGTTATACGCTCTCGCAAATTCGATGCCGCCGAGCCCGATTGGCCGCAAATCGACGGCCCGGGTATTAATGTCGCCCCCATACCCGACCCCTCCGGTCCTATTAATGTATTACTTGCCGTTCCCAGGATGATATACCATGCTTACAGGGCCATAAAATCCTGTGACCGCTATTTGCTGAAATCTCCGGAACCCACTGCAACGATAGTCGGGCTGCTCCTTCTGCTGCTCCACAAGAAGTATGCCGTTGAAGTGGTCTCATACAGCAAAGAATACCTCTTACTCGGCAAGAAAAATGTGCCCCTTATCACACTCTACGCCCTCTTGTCCGAGGCTATCGCCAAATTCCTCATCAAACGCGCCCATAGCGCCACTTACGTAAGCAAATTTCTCCGCCAGCGTTACCCTACCCGATTTTCTGACCGAGAATGGGTCTTCTGCTCGGCCGAACTTACTCCTGAGACATTTGGAAATCCTCAACCCGTGGAGCATTACCAGAAAACCCCCTTTAAAATCATCGCAGTCGGCCGCATGACTCTCGAAAAAGGCCAAGTATATCTGGTGCGGGCATTCAAACATGTGCTTGACCATGCCGCCCGACCAGTCGAACTGCACATCCTCGGCGGCGGCCCTGAAGATTTTAACCTGCGCGCTGAGGCCCAATCCCTCGGAATTACCAACATGATCCATTTTCACGGCTTCATAGACAAAGGTCCCCCATTTTGGGCATTCCTTGACCAGGCACATCTATTTGTTATGCCCTCGCTGGCCGAAGCAATGGGGCGAGCCTTGATAGAAGCAATGGCGAGGGGGTTACCCTGTATCGGCTCGGCGGTTGGCGGTATTCCCGAGTACTTACCCGAAGATGCGTTGTTTGAACCTGGTAATTCTGAGTCAATCGCAGCGAAAATTTTGCAATTTTTGGATTGTCCCGGGAAGTTGGCTTCAATGTCTAAACATAATTATGAGGCTACCCAAGCGTTTCGGCCGGAGGCATTGGATGCAGTAAAACGTGAGTTTTGGTGCAAAGTCATAGCCGATTGCAAGTAAGAGAAGAAAACTTCGAACCGAATTATTGCACTCAAACAATTGTGCAAACCCTTGAAATTGCGATTCAAAAAATGCCTAATATGATTACAATTTGTCCCGAATTACCTCATTTTACTTGACATTTATGTCTAAATCTGATAAGATATTTTTGACTATTCTGTTCCTCAAAAGCTATATATTTGATGCGTTCATTTAGCCACTGAGAAAACCAGTAGGACTAAGCAAATTTTTGAGGGGATGATGAAAACCAATCAAAGAAGTGAGCAGGGTTTTCTGGCGTTTTTAGTTAAAAGAAATGTGACCCTGTATCTAATATTGTTGCTTTTTATCTGCGGTTTAGCCCGACCGGTTTTTGCCGACTCAATAGTCGGCTGGGGATTATACAACTACTCTGGCCAGTGGGATATCCCTTCGCCTAACACCGATTTCATCGCCATCGCCGCAGGATATCAACACAATTTGGGACTGAAATCCGATGGTTCTATTGTTGCCTGTGGATACAACTGCTCTGGCCAATGTAATATCCCTTCGCCAAATGCTGATTTTATCGCCATAGCTGCAGGCAGCCAGTACAGTCTTGGCTTGAAGAACGATGGTTCCATTGTCGCCTGGGGATGGAATGACTATGGTCAGTGTAATATCCCTTCACCCAATACTGATTTCATCGCCACCGCCGCGGGCGGCGAACACTGCCTTGGCCTAAAGGACGACGGCTCCATCGTCGCCTGGGGAAGAAATACCTATAGCCAGTGTGACATCCCTTCGCCCAATAGCGACTTTATTGCCATCGCAGCAGGCGGGCAACACAGTCTGGGCCTGAAGCAGGATGGCTCCGTCGTGGCGTGGGGACGGAACAATCGCGGCCAGTGCAATCTGCCTTGGCCTAACACAGATTTTGTGGCTATCGACGCTGGATGGGAACACAGTTTTTACTTGAGGTCCGATGGCTCCGTTGTCGTCAAAGGACGCAACACCTCTGGCCAGTGTAATGTCCCTTCGCCAAATGCCGATTTCATCGCCATCGACGCTGGATTGGAATACAATATGGGGCTGAAATCCGATGGTTCTATTGTTGCCTGGGGACATAACGACTATAAACAATGTAATATCCCTTTACCCAATAGCGACTTCATCGCCATCACCGCAGGATACCGTCATAGTCTTGGCCTGAAGGCCGATGGTTCCATTGTTGCATGGGGAACTAAATGGGATGGCCAGTGTGATATTCCTGCGACCGATACCGATTTCATCGACATTGCCGCAGGTGGCTGGCACAGTCTTGGCCTGAAGGCCGATGGTCTCATTGTCGCATGGGGAATGAGTGGCGACGGCCAGTGTAATATTCCCTCACCCAATAGCGACTTTATCGACGTCTCCGCCGGACGGCTCCATAGTTTGGGCTTAAAGACCGACGGTTCCATCGTTGCCTGGGGAAGTAATAGCTATGGCCAACTCAATATCCCTTCGCCTAATACCGACTTTGTCTCTATCGCCGCGGGGTACTACCACAGCATGGGCATGAAGTCAGATGGCTCCATCGTCGCATGGGGAAGGAATGAGTATGGCCAGTGCAATATTCCTTCGCCCAATGCCGATTTTATCGCCATCGCCCCTGGATGGCTCCACAGTATGGGTCTTAAATCTGATGGCTCCATCGTTGCTTGGGGAGCAGGCGGGCTAGGGCTATCTGGCTGGCCACATTTTGGCCAAGCCACACCACCATCAGGTACCGATTTTATCGCCGTATCTGCAGGCGATTTACACAGTCTGGGACTAAAACAGGATGGCACTATTGCCGCCTGGGGATACAGCGGCTATGAACAGTGCGATATCCCTTCGCCCAATGCTGATTTCATCGGCATCGCTGCTGGATGGCGACATAGTTTGGGCATGAGGGCTGACGGTTCCGTAGTTGCCTGGGGAAACAACTTTTGTGGCCAGTGCAGCAATATCCCTTCACCCAATAGCGGCTTTACCGGCATCGCCGCAGGTGGGGAGCACAGTTTGGGACTGAAACAGCTTTGCCAATACCAACTTCTCGGTGATGTAAACAACGATTGCAAGGTTGACTTTTCCGACTTTGCACAGATGACTTTGAACTGGTTAGTCGATTGCAACATAGACCCGAACAATCCCGCCTGCATCCTGAAATAAGATAATTAACCACGGATTTCGGAGGGAGAAAGAGATGAAAAGGTTTACGCATTTCTTGATACTAACTTTATGGTTCTTATTTATCGATTTCGGCATCGCACGGGCTTATGAGCCAGACGTGCAGTGGCAAAAGACCTTCGGTGGAAGCAACAAGGACTTTGGTCGGTCCGTTCAGCAGACCTCTGACGGCGGGTACATAATAGCAGGCACGACCAAATCCTTTGGCGCAGGGTATTACGACGCGTATTTTATCAAGACCGATTCAGAAGGAAACTTCCAATGGCAAAAGACCTTCGGCGGAACAATTGATGACTATGCCTGGTCGGTTCAACAGACTTCTGACGACGGATACATAATCGCAGGCTATACCCATTCCTTTAGCGTAGGGAAGGCAGATGTATATCTTATAAAGACCGACCCGAACGGAAATCAACAGTGGCAAAAGACCTTCGGCGGAAGCGAGTCTGACGGGGGCTATTCGGTTAAGCAGACTACAGACGGCGGATACATAATTACTGGCAGGACCAAGTCCTTTGGCGCAGAGGGTTACGATGTATATCTTATAAAGACCGATTCAGAAGGAAACCTTCTGTGGCAAAAGACCTTAGACGGGAGCCTTGGTGATATGGGTCATTCGGTTCAACAGACCACAGACGGCGGATACATAATCGCAGGTTTTACCTCTTCCTTCGGTGCTGGATATTACGATGTTTATCTAATAAAACTATTCTCCGAGGTTTGCCAATCTGTGCTTTTCGGTGACGTGAACAACGATTGCAAAGTTGACTTTTCCGACTTTTCACAGATGGCTTTGAACTGGTTAATCGATTGCAACATAGACCCGGACAACCCCGCCTGCACACCGAAATAGGAACAAAGCAAAAATCAAAACCTATTCTCTCGATGTCCTTTACCTCAAGACAAAGCAAAAATCAAAAAAACTCTATGGCCTTCGCTGATTCGACTTAGATACCGCTATTGAAGAATCTACCGACGAAAGCAATTTGAGATGAACATTCTCCACATTGTCAGAACTCCGCGTACTGTAACGGCATTTTTGGTTCCTTTTCTGGAGGAACAGAAGAATCAGGGGCACCGGGTATCAGTTGCTTGTAATGGCGACGAAGATGTTTCAGGAATCGAAAAGATAGGGGTAGAAGTGCATAAGTACTATCTCAAGAGAAGCCTGTGCCTGCGGAATCTGTACAGGGCGGCGGGGTCTCTAAGACGCATATTTAAACAGTCAGATTTCGATCTTATCATCACTCATACGCCCATAGCCAGTGCCATAGCCAGGCTTGTGGCAAAGCTTTCTCGGTGCCGGGCAAAAATTATTTATGTAGCACATGGCCTGCCCTGTGCACCTCATCAGTTCCGGCTGAAATGGGTGTTCTGGTTTACAATCGAATGGACACTTGGCAAGATTACGGACGGCTTGCTGGTTATGAATAACTATGACTATAACTTAGCTTGCAAAACGCGGATGCTGTGTAATCACAACCGTATCCGTAAAATTCCCGGCATGGGTGTTGACCTGGAGAAATTTAAAGCAAATGTTTCAGGGCCTTTTGATTCTTTTTGGGAACAGTTTAGTATTAGACATAAGAAGGTAATATTGTGCGTTGCCAGATTAATTAGAGAAAAAGGCATATTTGAATTTCTTCAAGCAGCTCAGCTTTTGTCCGAGAAGGATTATGCCTTTGTTTCGATTGGTGATGGACCATGTAATCATGATGTTTCGCAGTTCATCTACAAGCATAAACTCGATAACGTTTTTTTGCTTGGTCGTCGAAATGATGTTAATGAATTCACTAAAAGATGTGATTTGGTTGTCTTGCCAACATACTATTTTGAGGGTCTTCCTGTTACTATTCTGGAGGCTATGGGATGCAGCAAACCGGTTATAGCTACACGCCATCGCGGCTGTGAAGATGTGGTAATCGACGAACAGACCGGTTATCTGGTGGATGTACGCAACGCGCAACAATTGGCTGATAAAATTGAACTTATCCTCAGCAGTGAGAGCCTTGCAAATAAAATGGGTGCAGAAGGCAGACGCCGGGTGAAAAAATATTTCTCCGTAGAGTATTCAGTGAAAAGTTTCTGTGATGAGATAGCCACTATCCTGCGAGATTGCTCATAAGCCTGGGCCAAGCCGATGCTACAAGGAAGGTTTTGTCCGAGAAAGAACCGATAACGGTAATTACAAATAGCTACGACACCAAAAATTAGAATCGTCTCAAAATTAAAACGTATTATGAAAGCCGAGCTTAAACCAATTGAAGTCCCAGAGTTATCCTTGAAAGCATGTTCTGTGGATGAACATTGCAAATCTCTCATCCGTTTGAAAAAGCTTTCTTACTGGTGGTACCAAGGGGTCAGCAAGGTCTCTGGTAATTACTCACTGCCTTTTAAGGATAAGAACGACAATTGGTGGTATCAGGTGAAGCCAGGATTGTGTTGGCCTGTAGATGCATTTAAAGTTATTGACCCCGAACGGGTCTGTCCACCATTTTCAAAAGCATATTTTGGCTACCAGCATTTGGTGCCGGATGAATTAGATGCCAATAGTCGATTAGTAATAAACACTATTTTTGACCTGAAGGACTACGGGCCAAATAAACTTAAACCCAATCGCCGTAACAAAGTCCGAAATGGATTAAAAAACTGTGAACTTGAAGTTTTGAAGAATTACAGCAAAGAAATATTCAATGAATGCCGAGCTACATGGAATGATTTATCTGCCAGAACAGGATGGAAACAGGCTGCAAAGGAGACGACTTTCGACGAGGAATGGCGAATGTTGCTGGATTGCGCAGGTGCCTCAATAATTTTAGCCAGAGAGAAAACATCCGGAAGACTATCAGGCTTTATGATTACAAAGATTACGGGCGACACTGCCTACAGTGACACGGTTGCTGCTCGCACGGACATGCTTCACACGAAGGTTAACGACGCTTTGCGATATTCTTTCTTGGCGAACGCTATGAGATTGCCGGGTGTGGAAAAGGCATATTCAGCAATTAAGTCGTCGCTTGAGGGTCTTGAATACTTCAAGTCAGAATTGGGGTATCAACCCTATTGCTTTCCAGCGAATACCCGGCTTCATTTAGGCGTGGGTTCTATTCTGAAATTATTTTTTCCTGCTAAATATAGGCGCATGGTTGGAAAATTCGATAATGGAAAGTAACCTTTCCATGGGAATTAACGGTCCCGGCGTACTGAGTAACATTTATGTAGTTAAGACAGGAGGGAGAAAATACTAATGGGCATATTTCTTAAACGGATTTTTGATTTATTGGTTTCTTTGCCAGCGGGAATATTACTATTGCCGGTTTTTTCTGTTATAGCTATAGCCATAAGACTGACAAGTAAAGGGCCGGCAATATTCAGGCAGGTGCGGCAGGCAAAAATGGCAAGCCGTTCGTCTTTTATAAATTCCGCACGATGAGGCCTGATGTTGAGCCGTTTGGGCCACGGCGAAGACCTCTGGTTGACAGGATTCGGGAGATTCCTGCGGGAATATTCACTTGATGAACTGCCGCAATTGTTCAACGTATTAAAAGGAAATATGAGCATTGTTGGCCCGCGTCCGTTGTATCTTTCGATGTTGCTGGTAAGTAAGTGATGCATAAAATGCAGATTTGATTTCATTCTAATGGAGATAGAGCAAAAAGCAGTGGTGAGAGAACTTCTCAAGCGAATTTTTGATTTATCAATATCACTGCCGGCAATAATACTTCTGCTGCCTCTTTTTACTGTCATAGCTGTAGCCATAAAGCTGACAAGCAGAGGTCCGGTAATTTTCAGGCAGGAAAGGACCGGCAGAAACGGCGTGCCTTTCATTTTTTATAAATTCAGGTCAATGAAGTTAGGCGTTGAACCATTCGGCCAGAGCCCAAAATCCGCAAAAGACCCTCGGCTGACAAAAGTCGGAAAATTCCTGCGGGAATATTCTCTTGACGAACTGCCGCAATTGTTTAATATATTAAAAGGAGATATGAGCATTGTTGGCCCTCGCCCGCTGTATCTTTCGCAGATGGCTGAATGGAACGAGCGACAGAAAAGACGGCTGCTTGTTAAGCCAGGCCTGACAGGCTTGGCGCAAATATCAGGGCGAGGGGAGTTAACACACGAAGAAAAACTTGAACTGGATGTAAAGTACGTCGAAACAGCGAGCTTATGGCTGGACATCAAGATTATATTGACGACTATTGGTATGGTATTTAGGCGAAAAAGCATCTATGAAAAGAGGTACTCGCAGACTGAATATACTCGAGGAGAAAGAAAACAGTAGGCCATAAAACAACTAATTAGAGCAAATTAAATAGAAAATGAAAACAGCTACTAAAACCAAATACATAACCAACATAGAACAGTTGGAGCATCTAAGCGAACAGAAAAAAGCCCAGCTAAAGAAGGTTACCGATAAGTTTGCGTTTCGCAGTAACGAATATTATCTATCGCTTATCGACTGGGACGACCCTAACGACCCGATTCGTACAATCATAATTCCCCATACTCGAGAGCTTGACCAGTGGGGCCGGCTTGACCCTTCGGATGAAAAGGCCTACACAATTATGCCCGGCCTTGAGCACAAATATAATTCCACAGCACTTCTTTTAGTTAGCAACGTCTGTGATGGTATATGTCGCTACTGCTTCCGAAAACGCGTTTTCATAGAACCACAGAAAGAATATCTGCGAAACCTGCCGGCTGCGATACAATACATAAGCCGGCATCATGAGATAACCAACATTTTGCTGACCGGCGGAGACCCACTGATGCTAACAACCTCAAAACTTGAAAACATCATCCAAAAACTAAGAGAAATCGAACATGTCCAGATAATTCGTATAGGAACAAAAGTCCCTGCCTTTAACCCATATAGAATTACCGAAGACTCAACTTTGCCGGAGATGATAGAAAAGTACAGCACCAATCGCAAAAAAATATACGTGATGACCCATTTCATTCACCCACGGGAATTGACAGATGTGTCGGTTCAAGCAATTCACATCTTGCAAAAAGCAGGGGCTATAACCGCAAACCAAATGCCTTTGATACGAGGCGTGAATGATAATCCTCAAGTTCTGGCTGATTTATTGGCAAAGCTTTCCTTTATCGGCGCGGTTCCTTATTATATTTTTCAGTGCAGGCCGGCTCTGGGCAACAAGGCCTATACAGTGCCGGTTGAGCAAGGATACGAAATTATTGAGCAGGCTAAATCCCTCGTATCCGGTTTGGCGAAAAGGGCCAGATTTGTAATCTCGCATTCAAGTGGAAAGATTGAAGTCGCCGGTTTGACCAAAGATTACGTCCATTTCAAATACCTCAGGGCTGCGAATGACCAGGACAGCGGACGTTATCTGGTTTTTAAACGAAATCCAAGTGCCTGCTGGTTTGATGATTATGATGAGGTTATCAAAGACTACCCCGTGCACTTACCATATCGTTCCTATGGACCGGAATGAAATTGTTTTTTAAACCTTGATTATTTAGTATCATAGCCTTTGTGTATACCCCCCCTCCACTGCGGGGGTTATTTATTATCCAGGCAAAAAAATTGTGGATAATCGTATTAAAATATCGGTGAAAATCGGTGCAACCCTCTTGTTGTTCACATCTTGCTGCAGAGTTACCTTTGCGTTAGAACCTGATGAGATTCTTGTGCTCGCAAATGGTGACAACGCCGCATCTGTGCGCATTGCCAGATATTATTGCTCGAAGCGAAATGTGCCGAAAGATAATATCCTAAGTCTGTCACTGGGGATGAAGCCAAACGATACAATCTCCAGAAGCGATTATGAAAAATTCCTTGCTGAGCCGATTCGCAAAGAATTGCTCACTAAACAGCAGCCCGGCAAAATCAGATGTCTGCTGACAACCTACGGTATGCCGTACAAGGTTAAAGGACGAGGGCCGTTAAAAGACCTCGAAGGCAAACTCAAAGGGTTGAAAGAGTCAGCAGAGCAGGAAAAAAACACTCTTAAACAATTAGAGGAAGTTGGCCGGGTTAATTCCTCTGATTACAAAAAGGCTACTTACAAACTGGCTCAACTGCAAATCGATATCGACCGTATCAACGGCAAAGAAACAAGCGCATCGGTGGATAGCGAATTATCAATAGTTTTGGCTGGCGATTACGAGCTGTATCGATGGCAGCCAAACGCTCTAAAAGACAATCTGCTGGGCCTGACTCTCAATACGCTTATGGTCAGCCGCCTTGATGGGCCGGATTATAACATAGCCAAAGGCCTCATTGATAAAGCAATAGCTGCAGAGCAAACCGGATTAAAGGGTACCGCCTACTTCGATTCACGAGGTATTGTAAAAGAAGATTTATATGGCCAATTTGACCGGTCTTTGCGGGATTTAGCGACCCTTACAAGACTGAAAACAAATTTACCCGTTGTAGAAGAGCCAACGGAAGAGCTTTTCACACCTGGTTCGTGTCCACAGACGGCTATTTATTGTGGCTGGTACAGTTTGAAAAAATATATCGACGCCTTTGATTTCGTCGATGGTGCTGTTGGTTATCACATTTCGAGTTGGGAGGCAATAGACATTCGTGACCCAAACAGCAGTCAATGGTGCCCTGCCATGCTTTCCGATGGAATAACCGCTACTCTTGGCTCCGTGGCCGAGCCCTACCTTTATGCATTTCCGCTGCCGACGGCATTTTTCTCAGAGCTGTTCAAAGGCAGTTGTCTTGTTGAGGCATTCTATCACACTAAGCCGTTTAATTCGTGGCAGTTTCTTTTGCTTGGTGACCCGCTTTATAGACCTTTCAAAAAAACCCTCGATAAATACTAATAGTCTGCCCTCTGCCCGCCGCGGCGTAGCTGAAGGCGAAGCCTGGGTCCTCTGTCGTCTGTCCTCCGTCCTCTGCCGGCATTACAATCTTTCCGGCACACACAGACTCTCAAAGTCCTTAGCCAAACGTCCGCAGTACAGGCACTTAAACTCTGCATCTTTGACAAGCTCCTTATATCTTTCCGCATCGCTAAGATGAGTGCCCTGAGAAACGAGATAGCACAGGTGGTTTGTGTGCAATTTGCTTTTGCATTCCGTATTTTGTGGTATCTTTACTTCTTCCATATCTTTTTCAGCCCCATTTTAACCAGCCCCAATCATCTGACCGGCACCTTACACAGTGCCTACTTTATATTCTCACCTATTTATGGTGAGCATGCCCGCCCTGAGCGAAGTCGAACGGGTCAAACCATTATACAATACTCCTCACCGCAGCACACTCACAAATAATCCCCTTCCACTCATCGAGCTTCACTTCACTTGCCCCCACGCTTGTTTTCGTAAAGAAAACGTGGGGGACCCTTTACGAGATGCGAATCAGTCTTGTGTCTTAAGTCTTGCCTCTGCAATAGTTTGTAAAAAAATCTGCTATAAGCATTGGCTGTATATAAACTTACAGAAAATGCTCAATCAAATACGCAGGTAGTTGCGCGCTAAAATCGAAATTTTGTAATTTTTTTTTATTTCTTTCCTCATAAGCACTTATGTAAATTCTCTCCTTAAAAATTTGCCCAATTTTCGCATCAAACGTGCAGGTTCGTCCAATATTGGAGGGCGACGTTAGCCCCAACTGGTAACCAGTAACCAGTTACCAATAACCAGTTACCAACAATTCGGAGGTTGGGTCATCAAGCTTACCGTCGACATTACACCTTGGCTTGAAAGGATGCTTATTAGGCTGCTTCTTTTGTATCGTCGCCTTCGTTTCGGCTATGCTTTCAGAAAAATTCCTATATCGATGCAGAAGTTTGCCATTGTTGACCCCGAGGATTATTCTCGCCTGAAAAGATACAAATGGTATGCCCGCCAAGGCCCAACCACCTGTTACGCCGTCCGCTACATATCGATGTACGAAAAGCAGGACCGCAGAAACGCCTATATGCACTATCTCGTCATCGACGTCCCTGCCGGATTGTTCTGCGACCACATCAACCACAATGGCCTGGACAATCGAAAGGCCAATCTTCGTCCTGCGACTCACATGCAGAACGTCTGGCACCGCAGGAAGTTCAGGGTAAATTCAACCTCGAAGCACATAGGCGTTGACTGGCAGAAGGACTGCAAAAAATGGCGTGCCAGAATTCGTTATAACCGAAAGCGTTTTTCTCTCGGCCTGTTCTCCTCCGAAATCGCCGCCGCAAAAGCGTATGACGAAGCCGCAAAGAAATACCATAAGGAGTTTGCGGTCCTTAATTTCCCCGATTAACCCACTGTCATCCCGACCGAAGCGGAGGGATCTATTTTTGAATTTTAATTCGCCGTCTTAAATTTCCCCCACTAACGACTATCCATCACGGAGAGCTTGCTGTCTTGAATTTTGATGATTGAGTATCCTGCTCAGCATGCTGTGGAATTCTCATTTTTCACCCCATTTTTACCTTGCTTTTTCGATAATCCTGATGATAATAAAGTTAGAACTTGCAGGATTTACCTTTGGTAATATTGGCGATGCGATAAAGAAGTTTGAAAAACGCCAGACAGGATTAGATATCAAGGAACATTAGAGAGATGATACAAAAATATTTAAACAAAGTCTTTCTAAAAGATACCATGGAGCTATTAAAAGAGCTGCCTGACCAGAGTGTTGATATGGTTTATGGGGATCCCGATTATAATGTTGGCGTAAAGTATGGCGATAAATCTTATACGAAAGGATTTAACGAATACATCGAATGGTATATCGAATTAGCAAGGGAATCTCTCAGGGTTCTTAAAGATACTGGAAATATGTTTTTAATAAACTACCCTAAGCAAAACGCATATTTACGGGTCAAATACTTGGATAGTGTCTGCTATGAAGTTTTAGATTATGTATGGATTTATAATACAAATGTTGGGCATTCACCTTATCGATTTACTACTGCCCACAGAAGTATTCTGCATTGTAGAAAGACAAGCCATAATAAATTCTATAAGGATGGTGTAGCTGTTTCTTATAAAAATCCTACAGATAAAAGAATCTTACATAATTTGGCAAATGGTTCGAAGGGAAGGATGCCTTATGACTGGCTTTACTTCGACCTCGTAAAAAATGTAAGTAAGGAAAAAACATTCCATGCGTGCCAGATACCACAAAAACTGTCTGAAACGCTAATTAAATCCTGTACCTTGCCCAGAGATATAGTTTTAGTTCTCTTCGGTGGAAGCGGTTCAGAAATAGAGATTTGTAAACTTCTTGGTAGGCAATATATATCTGCAGAGATTGATGAGAAGTACTATGAAATTATTCAAGATCGTTTGAAAAAGGGTAGAATTGACCAGAAATATAGGTTGAAGCTAAAGAAGGAAACTGTAGGAGTTAGAGACCCGCAGCTTAGTTTTTTAGATAATTATTAGGTTGGGTTCATTCTGTCTTAATAAACTTTCCACATATTCGAATAATCTCATCATTATGGGCAGGTGATATCCCTTTTTGTCTGGCGAAATCATCAAATATATTTGAAAGAGGTACGTCTCCTAGTATATAGCCCAATATACGTATATGTGAAAGTAACGTATTTATCCTGCCAGTACTTGTAATCCATTTTGCGTCATCACTGACATGAAAGTTACGATAATAATATTTGCAGTCTTCATTCCAAACCAGCAATTCGTTATAAAAAAGAAATGCTTCTAAGCTCATCTCGCCCCATCTGGGACATCTTTTGGTTATATATTCTAATACTTGTTTGTCTGGTTTGTATTTGAATAGTGCTGGATATTCCTTCTTTCTTTGCCGGAAAAGTTTAAATTTGCCATCCCTTTTGTACATTACATCACGCTCTTGCGCGCGGAAATGCTTTATTTCGACATGGTCAAGCATAAAAGCCATTCTGTATAATAAAGTTGCAAACATGCGAATTATTTTATTTTTATCCCTACCGGCAATTTTCTTTGCCATCTCGAATATAGTTGCCCACATCATACCGAAACTCATGTCTCGATGAGGCTTATCGGTTTTCGATGTATATAATATTGGACGAAAGTCCCATGGCCGGATAGCTGTTTTTTTTCTTTTCTTTCCATCTTTATTATATGTTCTGGACTCTTTGCCCGGGTATTGTAAAAAAATTCTTTCGCCAAAGCCCGTGGTGTGAATGAGAATCTGTCTTTCTTTTTTCTGATAAGCCAACCCTGTTCTTGGTAATGACTTAATCCAATTGATGTTACTCTCTCTTAATTTTGTAACAGGAGCTTTTTTTCCGGCGCTCTGGAGCTTCATCTCGAGCTTACTTCGGATTTCATCTGGAATAACTTTTTCCATGGTATTTTTTTACAGGTCTTTGAGCAATCGAGAGACAGGGATTTCTAGTGCGTCTGCAATCTTTTTCAAATTTACAATGGAGATGTTCCTTTCCCCTCGTTCAACACCACCAATGTATGACCGATCCAGATCAGATGCTAATGCTAACGATTCTTGCGACATCCCCTTCTCTTTCCGGACTTGTCTGATGTTTAGACCGGCTTTTTTAAGGTAAACACGCTTTTTTGCTGGATAGTTCTTCATAATTTGAAGAACACTTTAGGAGATTGATGTATATAAGTCTACGGACTATAAGTACCATTGAAAATTATCTACAGATACCTATTTGTCTTTCGCAAACCTAAAACAGACGAGGATTTGTCCCGTATCAAATTCAGCACTGCTTTTTAATCTGTGTTAACCTGCCCTGCGGGTCCTGGGCATTCTCACTTCCAACATCCAGCTTTAGACAGCCGCATATAAATTATGAGGCCATCATCTGATGGCCTGTTGTCTGAGTCCGAAGTTTTGGCAGAAACTCGTTTCGATTGTAGCTTTGGACGAAGACGACCGGCTGGCGCCTCTCTGTGTTTTCTGTGAACTCTGTGGCTAAAATTCTTAGTGCCTTTGTGCCTTAGTGGCTATAAAACGCAAAAAAAGCCCGGCTTAAAACTCAACGCTGTAGATTCCGCTCAACTCAAAACTCAACGCTTAGGACTCAAAACTATAGATTCCACCCAACTCAAAACTAAGCACCATGTCCTGAGCCTAGTCGAAGGATTAGAACCCAAAACTGTTCCCCCATGGCCTTTCATTTCAATCAACCCGCCAAAACGCTTCACGCTTCACGAACTATGCCGTTTTATGGTCGTCCAGGAATCCTTCTAACTTTCGTGCCCGCACAGGGTGTTGTAGTTTACGGATTGCCTTTGCCTCGACCTGTCGGACGCGTTCGCGCGTAACCTTGAAGATTCTGCCGACCTCTTCGAGCGTATAGGTATATCCATCGCCGATACCATATCGTAGTTTTATAATCTCTCGCTCGCGGTAGGAAAGTGTCTTGAGTATTATATCGATTCTTTCTTTGAGCATCCCCTGCGTAGCCGTTGACACCGGCGAATCGATAGCGTTATCTTCGATAAAGTCGCCGAAGTAGCTGTCCTCGCTTTCGCCGATAGGCCTGTCGAGACTGATTGGATGTTTGGAAATATTGAGCACCCTGCGGGTCTCTTCCACGCTCATAGCAGCTTCCTCGGCTATTTCTTCTACTTTCGGCTCTCTGCCGAGTTTCTGATGCAGCACCTTGCTGGCCATCCTCAGCCGGCTCATCGTCTCTATCAT
>CAZZHL010000010.1:0-18503 GCA_964653945.1 uncultured Pirellulales bacterium | reverse complement strand
GTTTTTATGTTTTTAAGGCCCACTCCGCCTCGACTCTGCGACCGGTAATTTTCAAAACCCGTCCGTTTGCCATATCCATTTTCGCAGACTGTAAACAGGGCGGCTTTTTCCTCCACAATCACCATACCGACTACAGCATCGCCGGAACGAAGCCTGATACCTTTAACGCCACGCGAGGCACGTCCCATCGAACGAGCCTGTTTCTCATCAAAGCGTATCGTCATCCCTTCTCGCGTACCAAGCACGATATGGTTGGACCCCGTGGTCAGCGCGACTCCAATCAAATCATCGTTAGGGTCGAGATTAATGGCAATAACACCGGTCGACCTCGGGTTGCCGTAAGCAGACAACTTCGTCTTTTTAATAATGCCGTTTTTCGTAGCCATAACAAGCTGTCGTTGTGGCTGACCTTCCTCATCATGGAAACTACTAACATTAATTATCGAGGCAATCTGCTGGTTTGCGAGTTTGAGCAGATTGACGATATTTCTGCCTTTGCTCTGTCTGGACATACTGGGAACGTCGTAGACCTTCAGCCAGTAGCATTTGCCACGATTGGTAAATATAAGCAAATAATCGTGCGTAGAGGCAACAAAAAGGTGTTTTATGAAGTCACCTTCCTTCGTATCCGAGCCGATTATTCCCCTGCCGCCCCGACCCTGCCTGCGGTATGTATCAATCGGCATCCGCTTAACGTATCCGCTATGACTGACTGTAACAATAACTTCCTCTTCGGCTATCAAATCTTCGACATCCAATTGCTCAACTTCGGCTGCGATTTGCGTCCGCCTTTTGTCACCATATTTTTCTTTTATTTCGTAGATGTCCTCACGAATGACATCCATCAGGATACTCTCATTGGCCAGGATTGCTTCGTAACCTTCTATCTGCTCGATAATGTCGGCGTATTCTTTGGCCAGCTTTTCCATTTCCAGGCCGGTCAATCTCTGCAACTGCATCGTCAAAATCGCATCGGCCTGCGGACCGGTCAGGAAATGTTTGCCTTTGGTTTTTTCTTTAATAAAATTCTTTGGCAGAATTTTTTTAAGTGTAGCCACCTCAGCCAACTTCAGCGGCTTTTTCATCAGGTTCAGCTTCGCTGTTGGTGCATCGGGTGACTTTTTTATCAGCTCAATGATTTCATCAATGTCACTAACGGCTAAAATAAGCCCTTCCAGAATGTGGGCCCTGTTCCGGCATCTTTTTAATAAGAACCTGCTTCTTCTGCGGATAACTTCTTTGCGGTGCTCAATGAAGCAACTGAGTATCTGCTTGATATTGAGCGTTTCGGGCCTGTTATTGACCAGTGCGATATTAGCGATAGCAAAAGTGCTCTGCAAAGGGGTATAACGATATAGCTTGTTTAATACAACTTCGGCATCGGTATCTCTTTTCAAGTCCACGACAATCCGCAGCCCATGGCGGTCCGATTCGTCCCTGACGTCGGCAATTTCACCAATCGTGCCCTTATGAACACAATCTGCGATTTTGGAGACAATCGTGGTCTTAACGACCATATAGGGTATCTCAGTTATGATAATATTTTGCCGTCCCCTTTTGCTTATTTCAATATCCACTTTGCCTCGGACCGTCAAATGGCCTTTGCCGGTGGTGTAGGCAGCTACAATACCATTTTTGCCGCAAATGATTCCGCCTGTCGGAAAGTCGGGTCCGGGCAGGCACTTCATAATATCCTTGAAGCCACAGTTGGGGTCTTTAATAAGTAGTAGCAGGGCGTCACAAACTTCAGCAACATTATGTGGCGGGATGTTAGTAGCCATGCCGACGGCAATTCCAGTCGAGCCATTGACCAGAAGATTCGGAAACTTCGAAGGCAAAACCGTTGGCTCGGTGCGCGTTTCATCATAGTTCGGCACAAAATCCACGGTATCGTGGTTAATATCTTCGAGCATTTCCATTGCCGGTGCAGCCATTCGCGCCTCGGTATATCGCATAGCAGCCGGCGGGTCCGCATCGATACTGCCGAAGTTGCCCTGTGGGTTTATCAATGGATAACGCATATTCCAGTCCTGGCCCAAACGCACCAGCGTTCCATAGGTCGCCTGGTCACCGTGCGGATGATAGTTACCGCCGGTATCACCGACAATTTTGGCGCATTTGCGGTGTTTGCTCCGTGGACCGAGGTTCAAATCGTTCATCGCAACCAATATGCGTCTTTGCGAAGGTTTCAAACCATCACGAACATCCGGCAAAGCACGCGAAACAATCACGCTCATCGCATAGTTAAGGTAGGAATTTTTAAGCTCATCGAGAATACGCATCTTCTCGAACCGCTCTTGGATTTGCTGAGATTCTTTCATACTTCGTATCGCACCTTAAACATATAATATTCTGCGTTCAATATTCGCAATTAGACTAACTACAAAATGGCAAAAAGTCAAGAAATCAAAGGATGATTTTTCGACATAAAAACAAATAAAAAAGGCCGTAAGTTCCACGCCTACAGCCCCTTCTAAATTCTACATTCTAACTTCTGACTGTTTTTACCTCTTGCGCTTCTTCAATAATCCCAATCCCCCCAATCCAACCAGCAAAACCGTCCCCGGCTCGGGGACTACCGCAAGACCTCGATAGTCACCGGAAAGTCCGAATACGGGTCCGATGACTGACCCACTGATGGGATCTAACTGAGCAAACTCTGACCCGCCCAAAGCATAAAGAGAACCATCTGATGTAAAAGCGATAGATTGGTTTATATTTGCCGTTACATAGCTACCAACAAGGTGCGTTTCAACATCATCTAAATCGATTGTAAAGAGATCATACGTCCCATATGTGTGGGCATGCGGTGCGATACCATAGAGTTGCCCACCGGGTGAAAAAGCCAGGCCCTGGCAATCGTCCACATCGCCCCATAAATCACCTGGGTACGTGTAGGTACCGGTCCCGATGTCGACGATTTGTAAAGGATCGGACGAGCCTGCTGGACCACCGGTAACGTACAGTTCTCCCGAGGCTGAAAACGCCATCCCCCGGATATCCAAATCTATGGAAAGAAAATGCACCATGTCCCCCGTTAGTGAATCGAGTGTATAAATATCGCCGTCTCGGCCTGCATACAGTTCTCCGCTCGGTGACCACGCAAGTGCCTGCAAATCAGAGGGCAGATCGCTTCGCGTTGGTGCAACCTGACCGATACTTGCATCGATATGCGTGAACTCACCATTCCAACCGACCGCGCAGAACAATGGTTCGGCGAAAACCACCCCAGGCATCATTCCCATCGACACCAGCAAAACCACGATGATAAATGACATCAACTTCAGTTTTGTGTTCATCACTGCCTCCTTTCGTTAAGGCGCTCCTGACAGATTATTCCCTTGGCGCCTTGTATTGGCGCAATAACTAATCCATTTCCATCCATGCCCGGATAAACCGGTTCTTGTGAGGGAAAGCTTGGCAGGAGAAAAACAAGCTTTTCTCACCACTCTTCCTTAATTACAGTATGCTGTGTAACAAACTGAAATTGAAATGTCAAGGAAATTATCGGATTTTCTTGAAATTTTTTGGACTTTTGAAATTGTGAATTGATTATTGCTTATCGATAACCCAGATGGTATTCTATCGGCGGTGTAATTTATCCAGCCCCTTGGAGGGGCGGGGTTAAGGTAGTTTCGTTATGGAATTATCCTTGCTAATGAGATTTAGAATCGCTGTTTCAATGGCCACCGGGGCTATCCTGATAGGCATCCTTGGCTGGTCGTTCGCAGGACCTGCTACAACCTTTGATGCTGTGTCTTTGGCTGCCGGTAGTATAACCTCAGGCGACCCAATATACCTGGTGGTGTTGGCATTTTTAGCTGGCTTTATTGGTTATTTTCTTTCCTGGCCGTATGGCAGAGAAATCGGCATCCTGGCAGCTCCAGCCGGCTTGGCTGTCCTCGCGCTGCGTACCGGCAGCATGGCTGGTCTTATGCAGCTAAACCCAACTCTCGCTCAACGCATATCACTGTTTGCGACGCTTAAATGGGAGCCAATCTTCTGGCTGGCTATCGTCGCTGCTGGATTCGCTGGCGTTCTGAGCGGCCAGAGAATACTGTCCAGCTCTGGCTCGGCGCTTCACCGAGACGAGTCAAATCCTGAAAAGTCTAATCCCAAGTCAAAAATATACTTAAATGCGATAATCGGTCTGGCGAGTTCAGTTTTAATAGCCCAGTTCCTTATAGGACTGCTTGCCCAAGACGTTAAAATATTTGGCCCCAAATTAGTTAAAGTTGTCAGCCAGCCGGATGTCGGGCAAATTGCCTTTGCAGTTATAGTTTCATTCGGGTTCGCTGCTTTTGTGGTCAAAACATTTCTCAATGTTAGTTATATCTGGCCTATAATTGGAAGTGCTTTAGTAACTGCTTTCGCTACAACTATTTACGCCAAGCAAAATGTATTGCAATATCTAATTGAGCACCAACCTGGGGCTTTTTTCTCCAATGCAGGTATTTCAATATTACCAGTGCAGATGGTGAGTTTCGGCACATTAGGCGCAATCGCCGGCTACTGGCTGGCTGTACGCTATAATCTCTGGCGAAAACACGGAAAATAGCGAAATAAACCGGTTTAAACAAGTTTGGCACATCTTTTTTAAAAGCCTTTTTTACATAAGTGCCTCTATTTTAAGCTCTTATGCGCAAAAAGCATAATAACTCATCTCCATCTTCTCAACAAAAACAAAATTGGTTGTTTTCTGCCTTAAAATTAGCCGAAAATAGTAGGTGAGTTTATGGTTTGTCGGACGCTCAATTGGTTGAACAGTTGGTCAGGCTACCTCGTAAAAATATCAAGACCAGTTGATAAAAGGAGTTAGCAATGTTGGTTCTAAGTAGACAGAAAGATGAGTCAATCATGATTGGCGATGATGTCAAAATCACCATCGTCGATGTTCGGGGAGATAAAGTACGCCTGGGCATAACAGCCCCAAGGGAAATACCGGTTCATCGCATAGAGATATACGAAGCAATTCAGCGAGAAAAGAGAGAGAAAGAGAAAGAGAAAGAGAAAGAGAAAGAGAAAGAAGAGCAAGCCCAGGAACAGTCTGAGAAGAAGCCACAAAAGCAACCCGAAGGAGAAACGCAGGTACAACCTGAGGATGAGGCTGAGCTAAAACCTAAAAAAAAACCTAAGAAGGTAGCCAAGAAACAGGCAAAAAAAGAACCACAGGAGCAGCCAGAGAAGCTGCCCCAGCATTAGAACAAGTAAAACACACAGCCCAGAAAACTACTCCCAACACCTATCCTCCGCCCTCTTCAAATAAACGTTCCGAACAAAACTTTTTTACACGTCGGCTTTTACCCACTATACGCGTGGCGGGCTTACATTCTTTTATAGCGTGGTCCGCCGCCACCTTCCGGAACGGTCCATCTGATATTATCGAAGGGACATTTTCTCTGGCAGGTCTTGCAGTGCAGACAATTTGACGGATTGGCCGGCTTTACCTCGCCTTGGATGGTTTCATACACTCCCGCCGGACAAAACGTAATGCAGGGACTGTTGAACAGAGGCGTGCATTTCATCCGGCAAATGTTGGAGTCAAGTATCTTCAGATGTGACGGCTGCTCCTCACGATGCTCGGTAGCCGCCACAGCAGTAAAGGTATCCTTATCGAAATTTTGATTTGGCTTGAGGCGGTATGGAGTTATTGTCATCGCCTCGTAGTCATTTTCAACCTTGAATTTAGGCAGCAAGCCGCCAAGGACCGACAGCGGCATTCCCTGTAAGGACCCAAACTTCGCTACCGTCTGGCGAAAGTTCCTTGCTGACCTCATTTCTTTAGCAATATTCGACTGGTCAACCAGCCCAGTATATTTGACCGCTGCCCGTTCCGGGTTATTTATAGTTTCGGCGATTGCCTTTGCTGCCTGGATGCCTGAATCAATAGCGTTGTGCAGGCCCTTTATTTTGAGCATGTTCACAAAGCCCGCACTATCACCCAAAATCATCACGTTGCCTTTACCAATACTGCCTGTCTGCGGTTCTCTCGGTATGGCATAGAAGCCGCCTTCGGGAATCATTTTTGCACCGGCCTCTACAACTGTGCCGCCATCAATAAATTTCTTCACAAAGCGATGATTCTTGAAATTCGTCAGCGCATCCTGAACATTAAAGTCACAGTATTTCCAGTCGGCGCCGACAATCATACCGACGGAAAGATGGTCCTTAACGCCGGCATAGACAATACCGCCGCCGAACATTCCCGGCCCAATAACGGGCGTCCAGATTGGATATCCCATAGCATGAACAACCCTGCCTGAAGTAAACTCATTGTATTGTTCAGGACTTACCTTGATAAGCTCCTTTACACCGACTGAGTAAAGTTGATTTGCCTCTCTTTGCAGATTTGCCTTTTCAACAAATTTCTCCGTGACCAGGCCGTCGCAGCCCTCGGCAAGCACAACAAAATCAGCTTCTATAACCTCTCCCTCGACAAAGTTCGGCTGCTTATTACCTTCCTTATCCAAACCCTGGTCAACAAGCTTGACACCTATTGCCTTATTAGATGATTCATCGAGAATAATATCTTCTGCAGCAAAGCCGGTGAATATTTCGGCGCCGAGGTCTTTCGCAATTTGCCCCATCCATTTGGTCAACTTACTTATCGAAACAGAGTAATCACCCTTATGGAGCATCTGGCCGAAGCCCAAACGAAAGATTTTGGCAAGTTTGATAGCAAAGAAAATATTAAATGACAGCTTCTTACCCAGCAAAAACATAATATTGTCTTTGTCAATTTTGTGGCCCAAAACATCTTTGGCTGCATCGCTGTCTTTCCATCCCGGCACAGCCGAATCAAGTAACGTATACAGTGGCTCGGCCTCTAAAACAGCGCCGGAGAGGTTGTGGTTGCCCAAATCCGCTCCTTTTTCAATGACGCAAACTTCCATTTTCGGCTTTATAGTTTTGAGTTGTATTGCCGCCGCCAGGCCGGCCGGCCCAGCCCCGACTATCAAAACAGATACTTTGTTGTGGCCTTTACTGTTTGGCACTTCTTACTCCGTCTCCAATGCCTGAACTAACTTAGGTATTGTATCCTCTACAGTTCCGACGATATAGTAATCGCACTGCTTAAATATCGGTGCGTTAGGGTCACTGTTGATAGCGATGATAGTTTCGGTGTTCGCAACACCTATCATATGCTGAATGGCGCCGGATATTCCCAGGGCGATGTAAATTTTCGGCCCTATTGAAGTACCTGTTTGGCCAACCTGATGCACTCGTTCAATAAAGCCCTGCTCCACCGCCGCACGCGAGGCACCTCTTTCAACCTGCGTATCTAACTTTTTACTTAGACCGTCACAAAGCATACCCATGAGTCGTTCATAATTGTCGCGGCTCTGCATACCCTTGCCGCCGCTGACAATCACTTCGGCTCCAAAGTTCACTTCGCCCGTACCCAGCTCCGTTTTTAGAATTTCCAGACTGATATCGTCGTCGGAGAGCTGAACTTTGTGTTTGATGACCTTGCCTTTTCTTGAATTATCCGGGGGCAGTCTCTTCATAACGCCCGGCCTTGCTGTTGCCATCTGCGACCTGGAATTTTTCGTGCGGATGGTAGCCATAACGTTACCACCCAACGCCGGCCTGGTCTGCAGCAGTATGCCCACAAGACCATTTCGTGAATTATCTCTGATATCCAGGCCGGTGCAATCGGCAGTCAAGCCGCAACCGACCCTGTATGAAACCATCGGCGCAAGCATCCTGCCTTGCGGAGTTGCAGCGTAGAGAACTATTTGCGGCCAGTATGTGCTTATCGCATCTGCGATAGCCTTGCGATGTGCAGCTGGGTCAAATATCTTCAACAAGTTATCCTCAATAAGATAAATACTGTCCGCACCCGCGGCAATCAGCTCTTTCGCCATCGGCTCAATTTCGCAGCCGGCTACAGCAACACCCACTTTTGTTTCCAGAGAATCAGCAAGCTCGCGAGCTTTGCCGATAAGCTCAAACGTCGCCGGATGTACCGCGCCTCCACTGTGCTCTGCTACAACCCAAACCTCACCCTTAAAGGCCGGCTCGTTCAACTTAAAACCATTGAGCATATCCTCCAACGCCTTTTTGTGGAATCGCACTTCTACAGCAGCGAGAATCTTTCCCCGAACAGCATCATCGACCCTGCTAATATCAGAAATACCCAGTTTCTTAAGAGTATTAGTCAGGATTTCATAATCTTCCTGTTCCTTTTTCGTCCCCTCGAAGCTCCTGTCAAACTTATCTGCCCGCTTATCAGGTAAAACATAACGATTCGTCTGGTCATCGGCACTTGGGCCGGACTCACCATTAGCGCTGGTAAAGCTGCCAACAAGGATTCTCGCTAATGATTCGGCGTCACTAATCTGCCGGCACTTTCTGCTACTTTTGCCTGGCGGGAACACTCGTATCACACTCGTTTTTGAACCGGAAACGCCAATGTGAGTTGCTTTGATATCGGCGCTGCCCCATTTAACAACCTCCGCTTTATTTGCACATCTGGTTCTTGCAAATGTCGCAAAGAGAGGATACTCGTACTTGGCAACGGTCAGCACAACCGGCAATTTTTTCGGGGTAACCACCTGGCTGCCGCCGCTGATAATCCGCGTAAATTCAAAACGGCTATTTTTAAATTCAGCGCCGGTAACATAAGCTATGCAGGGCAGAGCCAGTTCTTCAGCGATTTGGGGAGGTACCTGAGCTGTGTCTCCATCCACCGACTGCATTCCGGTAACTACATAATAATCATTGTCACATTGAAGTATCTCTTTGACAATTTTTCTAATGGCAAACGCCAGAGGATTTGCCGTAGCGACGGTATCTGCTCCGCCCAGCGCCTTGTCGGTCAACAGCACGACCGTATCGGCACATCTGCTCAGGGCATATCGCAGGACCTCTTCAGCCATCGGCGGTCCCATAGTCAGAGCAACGACTTTACCTTTCCAGTCATCGCTGATTTTCTTCATGTAGTTTGCAAAAGCCAATGCCTGGGCATCCAGCTCGTTGATTACATTGGTCAAACGAGCTCGAACGAGCGTACCGCTCTCGGGGTCGAAAGCATTGTCAGTAATCTGAGTTACATCAGGAACCTGTTTTACCAAAACTATGTAGTTACTCATACCTGCTATCTCATATTCCGTGTTCAACCCTGAATTTTCGACGAATACAACAAAACAACCACCCTGCTATGAAACTATATGTGTAGTAACTATTCAGAAAATAATAGAACTTTTAATATACATTATTGAGGGCTGTATATCAAATAAAATTATGCGAATAATGGCTTCACGCCGCTAATTCATCAAAAACCACATTCGTAATTAAAAAGTTTGATTTAGCGACTGCTTTGTGTTAATGTCCAACCATATATTTAACTGAAGTAGAAAAAACAGTAACCCTATAAGCAGGTCGGTCTGTTAGAGAGTTTCCAGGCCGGACCTCTGACATAGTGGAGTCTAATTAAGATGGCAGATTTGAAAGCTTTAGCTGATGCGGTGATTAAAGGCGACCAAAATACCGCCGTAGAAATCACCCGGGCAGCCCTTGAAGAAGGCACTACAGCAAAAACCGTCCTCGATGAAGGACTAATTGCAGGCATGGACATTGTCGGCGAGCGCTTCAAAAAGAACGAGATTTACATACCAGAAGTGCTCATTGCCGCGCGAGCAATGAAAACAGCGATGGAGCTGCTTGAGCCGGAGCTTGCCAAGGCCGGCGTCGAACCCATCGGCAAGTTCCTGATAGGAACGATGCAGGGTGATTTACACGACATCGGCAAGAATTTAGTAGCAATGATGCTAAAAGGAGCGGGCTTTGAGGTCGTCGACCTCGGTGTAGATATCAGTCCCGAAAAGTTCGTTGAACAAGCCAAGACCACAGGTGTGCATCTAGTCGGTATGAGCACACTTTTAACCACAACAATGCCGGGCATGGAGAAAACCATAAAGGCCTTAAATGATGCAAACGTTTCAGCCAAAGTGATGGTAGGCGGCGCTCCGGTTACACAGGGTTACGCCGACAAGATTGGCGCCCACGGCTACGCCCCCGATGCCGCCTCAGCCGTCGATGTAGCCAAAAGTCTCATCGCCTAAAATTACCCTTGTCATTCCGCACATGATGCGGAATCCAAATTTATTTAGCCCCGAAGTCTGCTTCGGGGTTTTGTTTAGCGGTCGTCGGTACGACGACCTCCTTAATTTCCGCCGCAGGCGGCCGTGGCAATCTCTTTTATCATTCCCGCGAAAGCGGGAATCCAAATACACTTAGCCCCGCAATTTATTAAGGGGTTTCCCTCTATTGATGGCCTTACGGACAAGGCGAGCATTCCCAGCAATCGCTGAGCCAGTAAAGTGCGAAAATACCTAAATCGTTAATATCAATGATACCATTTTTGTTGAGGTCTCCAGGAAAGTTTGGCTCCATTAGTTGCCAGTCTTTGCCCAGAATTGAATAATCTATAAAGTTAACGGGATTTAGATCGTCAAGATTCGGGCAATCTTCATCACAAGCGTTTCCAATGCTATCGCCATCCGAATCTGTCTGTGATGGATTGAAAACATTCGGACAGTTATCACAAATATCACCCCAACCATCGCCAATATAGCTATGCCCTTCCAAACCATTTCTGTAATGCTGGCAGATTTCTTCTGGGGTTAAAGCTCTATTATATATTGCAACCTCGTCTACGAGACCATTAAAATAGCATGGGTTTCCATTGCATGATCCTCCATCACCAGGCCAATAAGTTCCTACGTAAAGATTCTCAGTCCCGCTCGAAATGTTATATGGGAATGGTACACTATTCCGAAACTCACCATTAACATACAATTTAAGGTCTGCTTCGTCCGATGTCATAGCAATATGGTACCACTCACCAAGCTTGACAGGGACAAAGTAAAGATTACCTATTCTTTCCTTCGTCGAGTTCCACAGTGATACCGCGATTGCGTCACTATCAACACCCATTGCGTACTGTCTCTGACCCCAGGTGTGCCCCTTATAGAGCCAGTAAGTTCCAGCCGGGTGTGGCCGTAATGATTCAAGTGGTTTGATCCATCCTTCAATTGTGATTTGATCCATCGGTACCAAGCTGGAATTATGTGGAACTTCAACATAATCATTCAAACCATCAAAACTCAATGCATATCCAGATTTACCAGTTACCCAATTTGGTCCATGGATAGTTCCATGATTAGTACCTGCAGAGTCGCTTGCTTTCGTTCCATTTCCTTCGTCAAACCTCCAGTAGGAAACAAACTCTTCGAGAGTAGAACCATCACTATCATTCTGGTCGGGGTTGTAAGCGCTAGGGCAGTTATCACAGGCATTCCCTACGCCATCCCCGTCCCCATCTTCTTGGGCAGGATTATAAACATAAGGGCAGTTATCATTAGCATCAGGAATACCATCGCTATCGGAATCGGTTTGAGCTAAGACTTCCCGCACAAAGCCCAAACTGAAAATAAATAAAGCTGTTAAAAGTGCAATTCTTGCGTTTAGCTTTTTCATTTTTTTCTCCTTCTCAAAAATTGTTAATCTTTCCCGGCGCAGTGACAAAAGGCACCGCTGCATTAAATAAGAAAATCCGCCGACTGATGTGCTTAGTAGCATAAACCGAAGCAAAAATCAAGAAAAATGCATCAAATTCGTGTTAATTCGTGGCTAAAAATTAAAATCCATCGCGCAGCGATACCACAACTCAAAACTCAACACTTAGAAATCAAAACTCCTCGCATTTACGCATTTACTCATATACGCTTCACTCTTCACGCTTCACGAGATACGAAATTTTATTTATTTCTGCTTGAAAAACAGGCCCTTTCTGGTATAATTCCGAATGTGCTCAGGTAGCACACGTTCGCGGAGACCCGCAAGTCAAATATGATCATAAGCTAATATGTACTAAAGGATTAGCCAATGAAAACTAATCACAAACCACGAATCACTATCCACTATGCTTCTTCGTGCCTTAGTGCCTTAGGTAATAGGTATCAGTGTAAATCAGTGTCTAAAAAGTCTGTGTCAATCCGTGTCCAGCAAGTCTGTGTCAATCCGTGTTTTTTTTATGCAAAACAAAGCCAATTTGCTGGCTCCTCAAAATGAACATAAACTATTGTTATACAAAGAACTACGAACCATGAACAATGAACAACGAACTAACAAAAACAAACCCAAACAAAGCCGATTTCGAACGGTGCGCCTATGCTGCTCTGCATAGTACCTGCAAAAAACGCTGTCTTTTTTGTGCTCAATCTGCTAAAATGGACACTTGGTCAAGCAAGAAAACTCGAATTTCGAAATTCGAAACAAATTCGAAATTCAAATGTTCAAATATTCAAAACCAAATGTTTTAGACATTTGTATTTTGGTCATTTGATACTGTTTCGGATTTCGTGCTTCGGATTTATCCAGCTTATGCATAAGATAAAGAACCAAAACTTAGCGGCATTATTGATGCAGTTCCGATTTGCATCTCAGAAGCAGCGCCGAAAACAGCTTGATGCCGCTGAAAAGCTTTTTGAAGTCATCGATAAGGAAAAGGATTATCCTTTTGAGTTTGTGTGCTATCGTCTTACGGGTTTCCACCCCAAAGATGAATCCGCCCAGCAGCTCATAAAAGGTAACGAGCTTGCTGAGGACCTGCAGATATTCATCTCCAAGATAAGCGGCCAGCTCGCCCAGCCTGCCATTGGGCAGGGCGAAAAAGTTTATACCATTGAAGAGCTTGCAAAAACCTTCCGCGTTTCAACAAAAACAATCCACCGCTGGCGAAAACGAGGCCTGCTCGCAAGAAAATTTATCTTCCATGACGGTAAAAAACGTTTCGGCTTTCTGCAATCGACTGTGGACAAATTCGCCGGGGCAAATCCTGACCTTACCGCCAAGGCACAAACCTTCGGACGAATGACAGATAAGCAAAAACAGCAAATTATAAAGCAGGCCGTTAAGCTTGCCGCTGACAAAGGGCTGTCCCGCCACCAAATCATAAACAAAATAGCGGCTAAAACTAATAAAGCCCATGAAACCATCAGGTACACACTGCTAAACTACGAAAAGACCCATCCTGAAAAAGTGATTTTCAAGAAACCTTCCGGCATAATCGATGCAGTCACAGCCACAGAAATCTACATGCTATATAGACAGGACTCCAGCATCAGAGAGCTGATGCTGCGGTTCAATCGCAGCAAAAGCTCGATATACCGTATTATAAACATGAGAAGGGCAAGGGCGCTTCTGGCCAAAAAAATCGAATTTGTAGCCAGTGATGAGTTTATAAAAGAGGACACCGGCGAAAAAATTCTCGCGAAGCCGCTTGATGTGAAAAAGAAAGCCACAGGCAAAAGGAGCAAACCCTTCGAATTATTTGGGGAGCACCTGCTGCCGGAGTATTTACAGGTGTTGAAGGACGCCCCCGTGCTCAGCAGAGAACGCGAAGCCGAACTTTTTCGCAGATATAATTACCTGAAATACCTTGCCTGTATAAAAAGAGACAGCATAAAACCCAATCGCGTCTCCAGCACACAGCTAAAAGAAATAGAAAATTACCTGACGGAAGCCGAGAACATCAGAAGAACATTAATCGAAGCCAACCTGCGCCTTGTTGTGAGCATCGCAAGCAAACATACCAGAAGCGGTGCGAGCTTTCCGGAGCTTGTAAGCAGGGGTAATTTCGCATTAATTAACGCAGTTGAAGAATTCGATTACACGGTGGGCTTTCGATTCGGCAGGCGCGCCTCATTGAACATAGCCAAAGAGTACGCAAAAGTATCCGGCAAGAGTACGGAACCCAGCAGAAAAAGAGCTGCTTCGCTGGTGGATATCCAGCGGGACATGAGGACCAAAGAGGCCGTAGATTTTGCTGCTTTTGAGCGGGCAAGGCAGAGCCTGGCCCAGGTTATAAAGAACGAGCTTACGGAACGCGAGCAGTACGTAATCTTAAATCGATTCGGCCCAATCGGTCTGCCGATAAAAAAGAAGACAAAGACCCTCAAGCAAATCGGCGATGAGCTTGACTTGAGCAAGGAAAGAGTGCGACAAATTGAATTGACTGCCCTGCAAAAACTAAGACAATCCCTCAGCAGCGAAGAGTTCGAGCTCCTGACCGGCTAATTCTTGCCACTAAACTCCGCAATCCGCCTTCGCTAAAGCTTCGGCGGACGAGTCCGTGTCTGAAATCTCTGTGTTCTCGGGGTCCTCCCTTCGATTACGCTCAGGGCAGGCTGTGGCTATCACACTGCCCCTAATTTATGCCCCGGGCCGACGACGTATAGGCGCTTTTTCGGCTCGGTACTGGTATGGGAGGCAATAATTTTGCCGACAAAAATTATGTGGTCGCCCGCTTCTGCTTCTGACTCCAATGTACATTCAAAATTTGCCACTGCATCGCTGAGCAAAACCGAATCAATCGCCTTGGCTGGTTCAGTCTTACAATGGGCTTGGCCATGCTGCGCATCGAACTCGGCAAATTTGTCAACATCTCTGCCGGACTTCGAGCCGAAGAAAAGTGCAGCGTCTGCCATCTCCTCCGATGGGTAGCAAATAGTAAAGCACTTCGAATGCCGGATAGTCTCGATAGAATAGTGCTTCTTTGCAACGGCTATGGCCATCATCGGCGGAGTGCCGGAGGCTATCATTGTCCAGCCCAATGTAACCGGATTGGCCCGGCCGGCTTTATCTTTGGCGATGGCGATTACCACTTGCTCCGGATATTTGGTTTTGATTGCCTGTTGAAATTCAGCTTGTTTTTGCATTGCTATTCTCCTCAATTAACTATATATTTGGGTTAAGGAAATTAACGATAAGATTATAAATTCAGGATAAATTTTAACAAGGACAAAGAAATGGATACGATTGGCTTTATCGGAAGCGGAAATATGGCTGAGGCCCTGATAAAGGGCATTATAAATGCAGGTGTTTACAAACCTGAGAATATTTTTATCAGCGACGTCAAACCAGAACGGCTCAAGCTAATATCTGAAAGTTACAATGTGGTTCCCTGCGACAATAATGCAGCTCTTGCAGCAAAAGTGAACATCCTCGTTTTAAGTGTCAAGCCGCAAAACATGACTGATGCCCTGCAAAGCATAAAAGATGCAGTCAAGCCGGATACTCTTGTCATATCCATTGCTGCCGGCATAAAGGTCGCCAAGATTGCTAATGCTTTGGGAGATATCGCAATAGTCCGCGTTATGCCAAATACACCTGCATTGATTAGCGAAGGCGCGATCGCATTATTCGCCAACGACAAGGCAAAGCCGATGCTGGATAAAGCAAAGACGATTTTCTCATCGGTCGGCAAGGCCGTCATCGTTGAAGATGAGGATTTAATTGATGCCGTTACCGCAGTAAGCGGCAGCGGCCCTGCATATTATTTTCTGTTAATGGAGGAGATGATAAAAGCAGCCGTCGAATTAGGACTGCCGGAGACTGTAGCGAAAGATTTGGTACTGCAGACCGCTAAAGGCGCAGGCCTGCTTGCAATCGAAGCCGACAAAAAAAATGAAACTCCCGCTGAACTTCGCAAAAAGGTTACCTCGCCCGGCGGAACCACAGAAGCTGCTCTAAAAGTCTTCGCCTCAAAGGACTTCAGTCAGTTGATAAAAGATGCTCTGACAGCTGCTTGCGAGAGAAGCAAAGAGCTATCCGGTTAATTTATCCCATTAGAAATAATTTTTCTCCCGTCAGGGATGGCCAAGTCCATAACGGTAGTGAAGGTCTAAAGCTCCACCTGTGCTTTCTCCGTAAGGAGTCCCTATGACTAACGGGATTTACTCTACGACAATTGCCTCGACAGGACATTCGTCAGCCGCCTGCTGAACGGCATCCTCGTGCTCGCCAGGAACATCACTGACGATAACCTGAGCCATTTCATCGCCCATCTCGAAAACTTCGGGACAGGTATCAACACAAAGCCCACAGGCGGTACAGGTATCTTCTATTCTCACCTTCATAATCAACCCCTATTGTACCACGGGCTTCCAGCCCGTGTTAATGATACCACGGCCAAGATGGCCGTGGTACGGTATATAAAATTGCCGGGTATCCGTCAAGTATGTAGCTAATTTTTTTTACCTAGCAGGCAAATTAGAAATAAAAATCGAGTAAACCCCGTTAGTAAGGTTACCGACCTTCCAACAGGATGGCGAACATGGGGCTTTTAATTTGCCTGTGGCGGATAAACCCTGTGTTTGCCCAAAAAGGAATTTTATCCACCGTGGCGGGTTGGGCGGATTAATCCCTATCGGCACCGTAAGCAGCGGGGCTTTCTAACGGAGTAAAGGCCGCCTAAAAGCACCAGCACTCCACAAATTCTCTCAAGAATTACCCTCCCCCCGCCGGCGGATTACGGTATGTTTATCTGGTTTGTTTTGCGGATTACCAGAAACATTTTGATTTTGCAGGCCTCGTATGATTTCGTAAGCGGCTTTTTGTTAGATTAATTCCCGGATGCTTCAAAGATTGCTATCATTTACTAAACTTCCCTTTTCAGCCGCTCCAGCAATACTCCTTGTAATTTATGCAATTTCAAAAGGTGGCTTACATATTCTGCTGCTTTTATTTGGCCTTTCGTACTTTTTTCTGTTTTTTTGGTTTTTCCTGCTCCTTTTGTTACCGGCGCCTCTTTTTGTTTTTTTCTTTTAGATTTTTCCACTTTTGCGATTCCCTTATTGACAAAACAAAAATTTCTTTTTATTTTTACACTTTACCTAATAACTTTTCTAAGCATTAACGCTATTGCGAAAGATTGCAAGCTAATATTTTCATAAATACGTAAAATAATGAAAAAATTTGACGAAAAAGCGATAATTGAGCGTGTTAAAGTGCTGCGTCAGCAATACGCAGGCAGTAGAGGCAAGAGCAAATTTGCCCGGGCCCTGGGCATAAGTCCTTCTACATACAGCTATTACGAAGAAAACAGGGTTCCTCCAACCGACATCTTATTGAATATGTGCGAGGTAACAGGGTCTGATTTAGAGTGGCTTCTGAAAGGTCAATGCACCAAGGAAACTTCAGCATTTGGAGTAAATAGAAAATTTTTACAAAAGTTGGACGACCTTTTGACAAATAATCCGGAGCTGACTGAGCCGGTTCTGGCTTTTGTCGAGTTATTGTGCGAGAAAAAAGGGCTTGGAGAAAAGCATGACCGGCACATTTTATCAACCGGAGCCGCCCGGCCCAGATGGATACCCGTGCTGGGCAGAACCGCTGCAGGGATTGTGCACTTTTGGGACCAGTCACTCTTGCCGGAGCCGAAACAGGCCATCACGCAACTTGAAGACTTGGTTGAAAAGCATATCGGGAAAAAAATTGTCAGAACTGTCGATGCAGCGGTGTCGATTGACCTGCAGACGCGGGCCCTATCTAACGGCCTCAAGATACAACAAGCCAACCTTATTCAGGTCACAGGTCAAAGCGAGGACCAGATATTTGAGTTTGTCCAGTGTGATGAGATTCATAAGCTGTTTCCTGACAGCTTTGCATTGCAGATAGACGGCGACAGTATGTCCCCGAAAATAAACGATGATGACATTGTCATAATAAGCCCTTCGGTAGCAGCGGCGCAGGGACAAATTGCAGTTGCCCGCCTTGCAAACCAAATAGGGATTACCTGCAAGCTCATAAGAACAACTGAGAAGGGGGTTCATCTTATACCCATAAATGAAAGGTACGAAACAAAGGTTGTGGATAAAAAGGATTTGCTTTGGGCGCTGGCGGTCCTGTGTCATATAACTATCTGATACTACTTGTATTGCATCGTACACACCATCTAATATTTCAGAAAGAAATTGCAGGGCCGTGGTGAGCACAAGATTTAACGGATGAAAAAATGGAGTTCAAGCAAAAAATCTCAGATTATTCTCTCCGGCATTATAAATTTGTAACGGCTGTCATAGCTGTCTTTGTACTGGTACTGGGTGCTTTAATACCCCGAATAAGTGTTGATACCGACCCTGAGAACATGTTGTCACCGGATGAGCCGGTGAGGATATTTCACGACCAGAACAAAAAACAATTTGCATTACACGATATAGTAGTGCTCGGCATCGTCAACGAAAAAGACCCGAACGGAGTCTTCAATCCTGCATCGCTCGTCAGGATTTATGAACTTACCGAATTCGCCAAGACGGAGCTTAGCTGGCCTGATGAAAAAGACCCCAATCAACAAATGGGCGTTATCGAAGTTGATATACTCGCACCTTCGACGGTGGACCACATCGGCCAGGGTGGTCCAGGCGTGGTTAATTTCGAATGGCTGATGAAAAAGCCGCCGGCGACACAGGCTGAGGCGCTTCAGATAAGAGATAAAGCAATGTCTAATCCACTTCTGAAAGGCACCGTTGTTTCAGAGGATGGAAAGGCAATATGTATATACTTGCCATTGACCAGCAAGGATTTAAGCCACGAAGTTTACAAGAAACTCGAGAAGAAAATAGCGACATTCAAAGGCGATGAACAATATCACATTACCGGCCTGCCGGTGGCGGAGGACACCTTCGGCTATGAAATGTTTGTGCAAATGGCAATTT
>CAZZHL010000009.1:0-19145 GCA_964653945.1 uncultured Pirellulales bacterium | reverse complement strand
TCATATTATTGTGAGTGGGACGCATCTTTATCGCCTTGATTACTTTTATAAGGTCAACTCCATTTCGTTCTGCGAACAAGCTCCACTCATTAAGATATGCTAGGATGGTTGCACGGTAAGAATTCTCAACAATTTTGGTTGTCTCTGATTCGATTGGCCGGTCCATAACTGTCAGCGGATATTCTTTGGTATTTAGGACCTCGCGTAAAAACTTTTCGACGCGCTGCCTTGCTTCTTTGTTACATCCGGAGCAGACCCGCCAGAAATCCCGTATCGATGAAACATACTGTCTGCCGGGCATAACCCGCTCGAAGCTGTGCGCAAGCAGCGGTTCTGTCTTTATGTCGCGTGCCGCAAAGGCCTTTTTCATAATCGGCCAAGCCACAAATTCTGTTGTCCCAGGCGCCACTGTCGTCTCTATAAGTGTCAGGCAGCTCGGCGGAATCTTTTCACCGATGGTTTTTATCGTTGCTTCCAGAGCAGCCATTTCCGCTTTGCCGGTCCGCATATTGCCAAGGTCATTTTTTGTATAATCACACTGCACATCCACAACCACACAATCGGCAAGCTTAAGGCAGTCGCTGTTATAGGTAGCTACCAGTGTTTTCTTATCACGCACACAGTGTGCAATCATCGGTTCGACTTCTGGGTCTTCGGCCTTCACCGGCGAGACACCTTGATTCAGAAGGGGTATCTTCCAGTAGCTTCGTGTGCTGGGCCTTTGACAGCCGATGACGAACTTGCTGGGTTTGCCGCTTTTCTTATCGACGGTATCAGCAATGATAGCTGCCATAACCGCACCGACAAACCCGACACCCATTACCACCACGATTTCTTTACCTTCACCACGCGCTGCTTCCACCAGCGACTCAATTCGCTTGAGCTCCGCAGCGTACTCATTTTCCTGAGGAATAGTAAATTTTTCGCCTTGCGGACTTACTGAATAATCAGCCATTGTTTATTGTCCTTAAAGTATTTTCATTTATGCCTGGTTCTGTATCGTTTCCATCTAAATCGTGTGCTTGCCTTTATGCGGTATGTATCGCACTCAACAAGCAATTGTCGAAAGTTTACCAACAAACTCCCGTATATCAAGTATTTTTCCTATTTGGCTTCCACTTAGACATTCACCAATTCCCCACGTATCTGAGGGATATTCACACATACTTTTGATTGCCTTTGTGGGAAATCTTCTGTATAATCCTGGTTTGAGATAAGAGTTTTTTTGAGGTTAAAGATGGCGAAGAAAGAAAAAGTAGTATTGGCGTACAGTGGCGGTCTGGATACCAGCGTAATCCTGCCGTGGCTCAAAGAGACATACGGCTACGAGGTGATAGCGTTTGCAGCGGATATCGGCCAGGGTGATGAGCTGGCCGGCATCAGGCAAAAGGCGATGGCAAGCGGAGCGGCCAAGTGCATCGTGAAAGACCTGCGGAAAGAGTTTGTCGAAGAATACCTCTGGCCGCTGCTCAAATCCGGCGCGGTTTACGAAAAGCAATACCTGCTCGGAACCAGCATTGCCCGGCCCTTAATTGCAAAACATCAGGTCGAAGTCGCTCACGCAGAAGGCGCAACGATGGTCGCTCACGGCGCAACCGGCAAGGGCAATGACCAGGTACGGTTCGAATTGACATATATGGCATTAGACCCGACGCTTAAAATTGTGGCACCGTGGAAAGACCCGAAGTTTACATTAACCTCGCGTGAAGCAGCCGTCGATTACGCCAAAAAACATAAGATACCGATTGAGCAAAGCAAAAAGAAAATCTACAGCCGAGACCGAAACCTCTGGCATATCAGCCATGAAGGTGCAGACCTCGAAGACCCTGCCAATGAGCCGAAAGATGATTTGTTCGTTATATCTCGGCCGGTATCGAAAACACCAGACAAGCCGGCTTACGTGACAATCGGTTTCCACGAGGGTATGCCGATTAAACTGGACGGCAAGCTAACCAGCGGCGCGAAGCTAATCGAGGCATTGAACCGGCTCGGCGGCAAACACGGCGTCGGCCAGGCTGATATAGTCGAAAATCGGCTGGTCGGTATAAAATCACGGGGTGTTTATGAAACGCCGGGCGGAACGATTCTTACTGCTGCTCATAATGCCTTGGAGAGCGTAACTCTCGACAGAGAAACTATGCACTATAAACAGCAGGTCGCTCTAAAATACGCAGAGCTTGTTTATTACGGCCTATGGTTCCATCAATTGCGTGAGGCCCTCGATGCATTTATCGATGTTACCCAGCGAAATGTCAGCGGCGAAGTCAAGATGAAGCTGTTCAAGGGCCGTTGCACACCTGCCGGCATAAAAAGCCCGAATAGTCTCTACCGAACTGACCTTGCCAGCTTTAAGATGGGCGCTGAATACGACCCGACCGATGCAACCGGCTTTATTCGCTTATTTGGCTTGCCCTTAAAGGTCGCCGCAGCAGTTCATAAAAAAAGCAAGAAGTAAAAAAGGTGGCTCGGAATAACAACGGAACGATACTCTGTTTAAATTATTTTAATCTGCAAATTAGTTTCATACCGAGTGCATCGGCTGCGGCGGTGTGCTGATATTCAATGTTGTAAGAGATATTCTTTGCAATATCGATTTCAGCACCAATATAACCGCCAAAGTATGACACCTCGTCAATATCGTATGAGTTTTTCAGATAAAGGAGACGTGGAGCTTCTGGAATCGAGATTGGGTTTGGAGGGTTTGGGTCTTTGAGACAGAGGTCACCATCAGCGAAATGTAAGAACGGCCCACCATAAATCGAAACGCTCTTTCTCAACTCATAGTTTGCCCCGATGGCAATCTGGATTTCGCACAAAGAAAGCGTGCCTGCCATCATAATCGGAGAGGGCCAAGCTGGCGATAATGGCTGATGTGGTACGGCCATAGAGTCATAGTGAGACCTTAGCCAACTAAATGCAGCGACCGCGCCCAGCTTCAGGTTGTTTTTATCATAAAAGGTCACCCGTGTGCCGAAACCAATAGCGAAGTCTCTGCTCTGGTCATCTTTCACATCGGTATTCGCCCCACCTAAATACAGGGATACTTCCCATTTGTCATTAATACCGTACGCAATATCGCCATAAACCCTGTTTATTTTGACATCTCTTATCCTGAAGCTATGTTTTTTCTCTACCCTGACTCGTCCAAAAAACATATCTATCCAATATTGCTTACTTTTACCTTTTGCTCTAAAGTCCGTATCGCTGCAGGAGTAATCGACGCCGGCGCTGAATTGGCCCTTTTTCAATCGGGCGACCGGCGGGCCGAGAGTATCTAAAGCAAAAACAGCCTGGCTGTAAAAGCAGAACAATATAATTGCGATGACTAATAACTTCTTCATTTTTTATCTGAACCTCCAGATGAGTTTCATACCGAGTGCATCTGCTGCAGCGGTGTGCTGATACTCGATGTTGTAAGAGATATTTTCTGCAATATCGATTTCAGCACCAATATAACCGCCAAAATATGATACTTCGTCAATATCATAGGAATCGCGTAAATAGGCTCTATGCACTACCATTATGGACAGATTCGGTATACCTCTGAGATTAAGTTCACCGTCTATGAAATGAAAAAAGGGTCCTCCATAAATAGATACACTCTTTGCAAATTTGTAGGTTGCTCCTATTGCAATTTGTGTCTCTTGCCAAGAAAGTCTGCCCGACATCAGTACGTCGGCTCTGGTCACCGTACTCGTTAGATGTATCGAGTCAAACCCAGACTCTGCCCAACTGAACTGGGCACACGCACCCAGCTTTAAAGCATCCTGTTGGTAAAAGGTGACTCGTGTACCAAAACCGATTGCAAAATGTGTATCCCCCTTTTCCTTCCAGTCAGCATTCGCTCTACCCAAGCGCAAAAATGCCTGCCAGTTATCAGTAATGCCATATCCGAGACATGCATAGACCTTATGCATATCGATACTCTTAAGCCTGAGAGTTTGTTTTTGATGTTGATAACTAATAGAACCATTTAAATAATCTATCGTTAAAATGCTTTTGCCTTTTCCTTTTAGATCCATGTCGCTGAAGGAATAATCGGCACCTGCGCTGAATTGTCCCTTTTTCAGTCGGGCGACAGGCGGGCCGAGCGGGTCTAATGCAAAAACAGCCTGGCTGTAAAAGCAGAACAATATAATTACGAGGGCTAATCGCTTTTTCATTCTTATTCGAACCCCCAAACGAGCTTTATACCAAGTGCATCGGCTGCGGCCCTTCACAAAAAAGAGAGAAAGTAGAGAGAATTAGTGAAATAGCGGATATTTAATTTTCAATTTTATCTATCTCTTTATTTAACAATCACTTAACTCTCTGTGTCCTCTGCCTGTCCTCCGTAGCCTCTAATAGGCGAAGGATGGATGCCCTCTGTGGCTTTGAAAAAATATCTCGATTTTTTCGAAAAAACCCTTGCTCTGCTGTTTGAAATATAGTAAATTAAAATAAAAATTAAATAAATATCAAACATTTATGACAAATCATTAATTTCAACCTGCCCTACTGTCCCAAATACGGCGGAGGGGGCCTTATCGAAGAATCTTCTGACTCCTGCTTGCCTCGGCGTAGCCGAAGGCGAAGCCGGGTTTTCTGTTCAAAATGCCGAGATTCCGCGCTACATTTTCCGTTTCAATATACATCCCTCAGAAGCTATGCGCTCTATTTGTCGCCCTTAAACTTCTATATCGCGACCTGCGTTACGGCCATACATTTAGAAAAATCCCCCTTACCAGAGGAAAATACGCTATCGTTGATATCGAAGACTATGAAAAACTAAAGCAGTATAAATGGCACATCAGAGGCGGCAAGACAAGCAGGACTTTTTATGCAGTAAGGATAGTGGGCTCTGGAAAAAATCGAAAATATATTAATATGCACCGTGTTATTATCAACGCCCCAGCCGGCATGTTTGTTGACCATATAAATGGTAACGGCCTGGATAACCGAAAGGCCAATCTAAGATGGGCGACTAATGCCGAGAACTCAAGGAACAAGGCCAAGAGGAAAAACACTTCTAACTCGAAGTATAAAGGCGTCAAGAGAATTAAGGGTAGTCTCAGATGGTATGCGGTAATATGTCATAATTACAAGCAGATTTATTTAGGCAGTTTCGATACCGAGAAAGAGGCTGCCCTCGCTTATGACAAAGCGGCGAAGAAATATCACGGCCAATTCGCCAGAACAAATTTTAACCACTGATTATACCAATAACGCAGATTTCAACATTATTTAGCCCATAAGCCTGCCTATGGGGGCAACATTATTTACCCCCCAGGTCTCCCTCATTCTATTTAGCCGCCAGGCCTGCCTGGCGGGGTACAACTGTTCAATTTTTCATTGCCTTTTTTAACGACTGGGATACACTAATAAAATACAACGAGCAAGATTATATTTAGCCACCAAGCCTTGCTTGGTGGGGAATTGAAAATGAACTACGGACTACGGGCCAACCCGAACTAAAAGTACACGCGGACATTTAACAAATGACAAAGTTTACTCCCCTAAATAAATTGCATAGAAAAAACAAAGTTCTACTTGCTCCATTTTCTGAAAAATTGATGCCGGAAAATATGGTCTTGACATCTTGGACATACAAGATATTCCCCGACAACCTGTGGTTAGCCATATTATTATCCAAGTTTAATATTAAAGAAATCATTGATGACCTGTCTCTCCTCATTACCAACTATATGAAGGAGTGTGAAGAACACAAAAAATACATTTTTTTTCACTCAGAACTCAATAACATATCAGAACAGCTATTTGACAAAATATTTCAGGATTTTTTATCTAAACAGAAATATAAAGAACTACTTGAAGCGTTACTCTTATTTGACAATCTTCCAGACAAACGTCATTGGAGCAGACACCTAAAAAAAACAAAGAAAGATAATGAACTTTGGAATATAATTGCAGAAACTCATTATCAGGCCTGTGGATTTCATAGTAGAATTTCAACATCTTGCGGTTGTTTTTTTACATTATGTCAATCGGTTACTGGCGTATTGAAGTGTGCCGAAGGGTTACCTGACAGACATCTAATAATTGACGAATACATAAATAGAGGCCAAGCCCAACATGAGTCTTTTCTCCGAAGTGTAATGCAACAGTATTATTGTTTTATCTTAAAAGAGGTAACATGGAATGAAAACTTTTGGAAAGAATGTTTCGAAAAGACCGCATGCTGTCCAATTTCTTATGAGAGGATAATGCCAGAACATAAATACCCAGACGAAGAAATACAAAAAACCCAAGATATCGCCCTGAAATTGCACACCTTTTGGATTTATCACGAAAAAAACACGGACTATAAATATCGAGATTATGCAATTGTTGGAATTGTGAAATATGCTGTAGATTTATGCTATAAGGCAATCGTTGAGAAAAATAATGACACTACTGAAAGCAGAATAGTGCTACGGTCCGTTACTGAAGCGTATATAAATCTAAAATACTTGCTGACCAAAGATGACGATTCTTTGTGGAAAAAGTATATAGAATATGGCCATGGCAAAGCTAAGCAGATATTAACAAAGTACCAGAATTTTAATGACATAAAAAACACTATATCAACCCCCAAAGAAATACTCGGATTTATTGCAGAAGAAGTAAAAGATCCAGAATTATTCGTAGATGTGAATCTCGGAGACTTTGACGAGTCCAATCTTAGAAAACGAGCAGAAGAAGGTGGCACAAAAGATATTTATGATAAATACTATGACATTCTCTCTACGTTCACCCATTCACAGTGGCTAGGGGTGAGGTTGCATAGTTTTTCAATATGTGGCAATCCATTACATCGCCATCATCTGATATTAAATCCATTTGGACTGACTAATGAGCTAGTTGACATTACTGGTGACTTTTATTTCTTTGCCAAAAATCTGATAGATATTATTTACAGCGTTTACAGTTTAGATGATGAATTTGAAAAATTTTGTGACTCCTTCAGTAAAGCTATTAGTGATTTCTCAATAAATGACCTACGAAACCGAATAGGAATATCTTGTGATAAATATAATGTCAATGTTGACATTTTCTGTTATCTGCTAAAGCAAGCCTATAACTATTCCACTGTAAGCATAGAGGGTTTAATAAATGAATTCAATATAACTAGAAAGCAAGGAATTTCCCAACTGAAAAAAATGGGTTCTGTCTGTAAAGAATTAGGTATACCGAATGTTTCAATTGTGTGCTTTAATAAAAGTAATATGCCCTACCGCTTCACATTTAATGGTATTGACGATTGCAATACTACTGAAGAAAGAAGAGCATACTTCGGTTGTGCATACAATGCCATAGCGGATTTTGCACACTCTTTCCCTATAAGAATACTTTTTTCAAAACCACCAGAAATTGACTGTGTTAAACCATGAAAACCTAAGGTTTGTAGTACACCTTTTGGTTTAAGATTAAATAATCTGTGTTAATTCGCGTAATCCGTGGTTCCAATTCATCATTTGTCTTAAGCCCCGTGTCTGAGGTCTTTTAAAAATCCGTGGTTGATATTTTATGTAATCGGTATAAAATTAAACTGTTCTTTTTTGCTTGGAGGCATGAATGGTTGTACCGGATTGGTATTGGTTTTTACTTATTTTTGCGTTCGGCTGCTGGCAAAAAAGACAAGTTGACTATACCTGCAAAGATATGGAAACAACATTGTTTTGAGTAGAGATTGATGGTATATTAAAAAAGTAAAGGGGTAAAAGTAGAAAGGCAAAAGTACCGACTATGGTAGCGATAAACCAAATAAAAAGGTTCAGCAGACAAATCGGTGAGCAGTTCCACGCTGAACGAGTAATATTATTTGGCTCTTATGCTCAAGGCAAGGCCACTGCGGATTCCGATGTTGATTTATTAGTCATCGGTCCGTTCAAAGGCAGAAGTGTTGATAAATCCGTAGAAATCCGAATGAAATTGCGGCCACAATTCCCTGTCGACATTCTCATCAGAACACCTGAAAAAGTGCATCAGCGAATAAAAATGGGCGACCAATTTATACGGGAGATTCTTGAAGAAGGGAAGGTACTCTATGAAGCCAATGACCGCTGAGTGGGTTGCCAAGGCTGAGGCGGATTTTGCTGTATCGTTCCGCTATCCCGGAGAATCTGCTGATAAGAAATCTGCGGTTGAAGCCAAACGTCTTTGCAGCTTCTTTCGCAAGATAGCTCGTAGTGCATTGAGATTAAGAACATAAGAAGTGAGGAAACAGATGTAATAAATCGCAAAGGATTGCTGTGATAGTACCGGATTGGTTTTGGTTTTTATATCTTTTTGCGTTTGGCTGTTGTATCGGCAGCTTTCTGAACGTCGTTATTTACCGCTTGCCTCTCGATAAATCTTTAGTAACTCCGCCATCCGCCTGTCCTGCGTGTGGCAAACACATTCGTTTTTACGACAATATACCGCTTCTCTCCTGGCTGGCCTTAGGTAGAAAGTGCAGGCATTGTAAAGCTCCGATTTCAGCGCGCTATTTTATTATTGAGCTATTGACGGGCTTAGTTTTTCTCGGACTTTTTATCCTGTACTTCCGCACCGAATTGCGGGAGGGCCTGCGGCCTTTTTTAAGCGGCGGATGGCTAATTTATCTTATGTCTATCATCATGTTAGCTGCCTTTATTGCTGCCTCGGCAATTGACCTGGAGCTATGGGTCATTCCGCTATCTATCTGCTGGCTTGTTACCGCAGCCGGATTTATTGGTTCGGCAGTGGGAGCTTATGTAATCGACAACGACCTGATTCGTGCATATTCGCTTTTACCCAGTGCAACAGCAAAGACCGGCTCACTGGCGGCTGGCGCAGCGATAGGACTAATTATATCCATGGTGCTTCTTACAACCGGTTTAATCAAAAGAAGTTACGAACCTGCCCTGCCTGTCCCGAGCAAAGCCGAGGGGAGCGAAGCCGAAGGGACCGAGGACCCGGCTTCGTCTGCGACTAAGCCGCGGCAGGCAGAAGAAATAGAAGATGGAAGTGAAGAAGCGTTTAATCACCGCCTGGAGGCCTGTAAGGAGATTATTTTCTTACTGCCGATTATCATCTGCTCGGTGGCTGCCTTGCGGCTGCTCAATGAACGTACGTGGTGGGTGAATTTTTCACAACATCCTGCTGTTGCAGGACTTCTGGGCAGCATGTGTGGTTATTTTGCTGGCTGTGGAATCGTCTGGGCTGTCCGTATCCTCGGCACCTTTGCATTTGGAAAAGAGGCGATGGGGCTGGGGGATGCGCATCTGATGGGGGCTGCTGGAGCGGTGATAGGTCCCACCTTCGTGGTTGTGGCATTTTTTATCGCACCATTTTTCGGGCTGGCATGGGCGGGCTTTCAGATGTTTTTTAAAAAAATTCGGCAAATTCCTTACGGCCCATTCTTGTCTTTGGGTGTACTTAGTGTTATGATTCTACATGACTGGGTTCGAGATTATATGAAATTCCTGCTTGAACCTCTAATTGGCAGTTGGTGATGTGAACCATAAAGTTGGTGATGTGAACCGTAAAATGGAATTATAAATCGTGCTTGAACCTCTGATTGGCAACTGGTGATGTGAACCATAAAATGGAATTGTAAGTCATAAATTAAGGAGAAATAAAGATGCAAACCGCCAACAAAAAAATAACCGCTCTTATAACCTGCTTTGTACTAACTACACTTTTTTCCGGCTGTACAAACTGGAAGAAAAAATATGAGGCCCTCAATGTTGAACATCAAAATACATTAGGTCTGCTCGAACGCGAAAGAGCAGAAAAGGGCCAGCTCGGTGAGCAACTTACACAAAATCAGCAAACAATCGAAGAACTACAAAGACAAATTGAACAGCGCAGTAAAACACCCGCAGAAGCGACCGGATTTGGAGAGGGCTATGATGTTTCATTCGATGCATCGGCAGGGACAATTACAGTAACACTCTCGGACGAAATATTGTTCGATTCCGGAAAAGCCGGCCTCAAAAAAGCAACCATCGCCGAGCTTGACCATATCCAAACAGTACTAAAGAGCAAATACGCAGGTAAACAAATAGACGTAGTCGGACATACCGATACGGACCCCATCAAAAAATCGAAATGGAACGATAACTGGGAACTTTCATCTCAGCGCGCACTAACGGTAACCAGGTATCTAATCAAACGCGGGATTGATGAAGAAGATATTCGAGCGGTAGGTTGCGGAGAGGCCCGGCCTGTCGCTTCCAATGCAACGGCCAGCGGCAAGGCAAGAAACCGAAGGGTTGAAATTGTCGTGTATATGAAGTAGATGAGTTTATGCGTGGATGCGTAAATGCGTTGATGAGTAGATGAGAGGGTGCGTTCATAGTTCGTCGATAGTCGTTAGTGTATAGTATTTAGCGGAGGGCGAATTTTAGCCACAGAGGGAGGGAGTTAAAAGTTCAAAATGCAAAGTGTAAAGTTGTGGTATCACTGCGCGATGGTATCTTAATTGTTAGACACAGACTGGCGATGATTTTTTAGTTTGACGGTGATTGCGGTTTTTGCTTTTGTTTGTTGGATTTTGGGGGTAGAATTGTGAGAGAGGTTGAAGTAAAAAGAGAAAGGTTATGGATAAATGTATAGTGTTCTATTCGTGGGAGTCTGATCTATCTAATTCTACGAATCGAGGCTTCATACAGAAAGCTCTTGAGGATGCTGCAAGATCTATTCGTAGCGATGAGTCAATTAAGATAGAGCCGGTTATAGATCGTGACACATTAGGTGTTCCCGGTTCGCCCGATATAGCGAACACAATCTTTTCCAAAATTGACGCAAGTGATATTTTTGCATGTGACGTGTCAATTATCAACCAAGGCGAAAAATCAAGACCGACACCTAATCCTAACGTCTTGATTGAACTTGGATATGCAGTAAAAACCCTAAAGTCAGAGAGAATCATTATGATAATGAATACGGCTTTCGGTGGGCCGGAACTGCTTCCATTCGACCTGAGTAAAAAAAGGGTCTCAACGTATCGTATAAATAAAGACGATGCGGACAAATCTGCAGAGCGAAAGAAACTGACACTATTACTTGTTGATGCCATTCGAGCCATTGTGAGTCATGCGGATAAATCGCGGGCAAAAGGAAAACGGAGCGGGGAGAAAGCTAAACTTAAAGATGAGTGCGAGGAGGTATTGCGTGATGGCAATAAACAGGATTGGCGAGGATTGGTTGATGAGCTTTGGCGTGACATACCTGAGCGGCTACTCGAATGGAAGTCAAAGGCTGAGCGAGTATGGGAAAAGGGAAATACAGAGCGGGAAGCCGCAAGGTTGGAGGCAGTAGAGATATGTTTGCCGAGCTTTGTCCCAATTCTTGTGGCTGTCGAAAACGGGCGAGTAGACTTGTGGCAGGAATCTGTGGGATCATTGCGACAACTTTTACTGCACTCCACTAAAATGGGGGGCGGTTTTACGGACGTGATAACGGACGTGATAAATATAGGATCTCACATGCTGTACTTTGCTGGGAATATCGGGATGGCCATTGCAGTGCGGACAAAGCAACTGGACTTTGTAAACAAGTGGATGCAGTTGCCAATGCCCGGAGAGCGATACAATGAAGCAGGGGAAAAACCATGGGCGGAAGTTAAATCTGCTCATTATTTATGGGGCCAATATATGCAAGATCGCTTTGAAGAGATTCTCAAGATATGTAAATCGGATTACCTATCCGGATTTTTCGCAGATATGGACCAACTTGTTAAATATCTGTCTCTTGGGAATCTGGGACAATCGTTGTACGAGTTAGGTCTATATATAAATGATGAAAGACGGCGGAAATCTATCGAAGATTTGGACACACAGAGTTTTATGGGGAACTTGAAGGTGCATCCGGTATGGGTTTTGATGAAGCCGGAAGAGTTTAAGGCGGCTACATGGGAGCTGTTCGGTTCGTCTGACGGTGTACTTAAGTTTGTATTTCCAGGTGAAAGTGGCCGTTCTGAAAAGTTCTGGAAGTGGTGGAAGAATTGGAAGAGAATTTGCGCTGACATGATGCCCTACAGGCCGTTTCTATCTAGCGAAGCAACTTTGCTAGCATTACCCGGAGAACCTATGTAAGTGACGAAGCGTCAGGGTTTCCGATTGTGGAAGATAAGGGCCTGATAGGGATGTGAAAACGATACACCCGACTATGACCCCTGCCTAAAACATGCAGGGGCAGGCAGGCGGGGACAGGTTTCGAGGGAATGACGATGCGACGCAAAGACCCCTGCCGCGAGCGGCAGGGCTAAACGTTTAACGTCGCCGTCCACCTTCGTTAAAACTTCGGCGGATAAATGCCGGCGACGGCTAAACAGGGGAAATCGGGACAAGGGATTTCAGAGTTCAAATTTCAGAATAACCCCCCAGGCAGGCAACCAACCCACCACAGGGGTGGGGGGTAATCAAAAAAGAAACCCCCGAAGCAGGCCCGCCTAAGGCGGGTAAACCTGGGGGCTAAATATAACCCCCGGCATAAAGCCGAGGGCTTTCGGAACGTAAGTAACCCCGTCATCAAGATGACGGGGCTAAACGAAAAAACCCGTCAATAAAATCTATTTTATAAAAACATCAGTTGTTACCTTACCTTTCTTGTCAACACTAACAATAATTGCTCCATCTGCGGCTGTGTAGAACACCCTGCTGGTTCTTGACCCGTCGCTTCTACCTTCGCTAAAGCTACGGCGGACAAGCGTGTCCCGTGATTCGAGGCATCTTTCGTATTGGCTTCGGCTGCAACTGCAAAGCAGAATATCGGCATCGAGGGCATCAAGAAAATCAGGGTCAGTCGTTCTAATCGAGCCGTGATGAGGAACTACAACAACATCAGCTTTTAACTGCGGATACAGCCGAAGAAGCTCTCCCTGGGCGAACTTTTCAATATCAGAGCATAAAAGAATTTTTTTGTCTGCAAACTCGAGCAGACAAACCATCGACTTGTCGTTATCACTTAATCCATCCGTCGGAGATAACTGCTCAACAGGCCAAATGATTTTTATATTTGCATCGCTTTGCAAACTTAAGTTTTTGCCCAGAGTATTTATTTCGCGGCCTTGTTCGAGCAGGCACTTGCTGAGAAATTTTGCTGCACCGCCCTTCTGTGCCTCATCAACAAAGACTTCATCAGCATAAACTGCACGGACTTTGCAATGCTCGACAATCTCAGGAATACCGTTGAGCTGGTCTATGCCGTTATGACTTATGATAACAGCATCGAGTTTGTTTATACCGCTGTAATCCAAGAACGGCGCAACAACTCGTCTGCCGATATCGCCTTTGTGCAGTGAGCCAACATCAAACAAGACGTTTGCCTTGCCCGGAAGCTGTGCCAAAATCGCCTGGCCATGGCTAACATCAAGACAGGTCAAAACCAAATTATCCCGATGTATCCTTTGCCATTTCGCATTGCCTAAACAGACAATTATCACAAGGGCAACCGCCGTGCATATCACTTTTTTTGCTAAGGGTCTATGAAAATGTGCGAAAAAGACAATAAGAAGAAAAGCATAATAGAGAATAATTACTGCAGGGGACACCTTGCCTACAAGCACCTGCGAGAAATCCCTTTGCGCTATATATTTCACAATCCAGATGAGCCAGTTCGATAAAGGCCTTATTATCACATCCAGTATCGATGCTACTGTCGGAAGCACCAGACCTATCAGCAGCTTAAGATACCCCAGAAATGAAATCACCGCTATAAACGGCGAGGCAATTACTGTCCAGATGCTCGTAAGAAGCTGAACTGTGTAAAAATTATATAACAGGATTCCCGCACTGGTCAGCCAGGCAACAAAGCTTACAGAAAATACCGCGATTATCGGCGAAGCAAGATTAGAAACGATGCGAAAGCAAGGCCGCAGTTTTCCGGTAAGCGGGTCTTCAAACAACGCTGTCAATTTTCCAGAAATGAAATCCTCGACTGGTTTTGCGAACAACAAAATGCCCAGCACCGTTGCAAACGATAATTGCCAGGAAGTGTCAAAAAGGTCTGTCGGTTTTATCATCAACAGGATAACCGCAGAAATCGCCAGCGAGTTGAAAGGATTACTACGCCGACGAAAGAAAAATGACAAACAGAAAACAATACAAATTATCGCCGCCCGAAATGCCGGCGGGTTCGACGGAATTACCAGCACAAACATCGCTGCTGCAATTATACAAACAACCGCTCTGGCTCGTTTCATCAAACCTGCTATCTTGCACAGCCACCATATCAACCCGACAAGAATACCGAAGTTCATCCCGGAAAGGCAGACAAAATGCAACAAACCTGTTTTGCGAAACGCCTCATAAGTGGCAATGCTCATCTCTGCTCTGTAACCCAGAACAAGCGCCTGCAGCAGGCGTTCACTTTCATCCTGTGGATATGTGCTGCCCAACAATGACTGCACAACTACCTCTCTTGCCTTTCTCTTTATCTTCGCCAAAAACCCTGTAGAACTACCTTGAAGGACTTCAATGGCGTCCCGTGATGGTATTGAAGCAGCGATAAAGACATTTTTTCGAGCCAGATATTTAGCTATATCGAATTGGCCGGGGTTTGTCGGCGGTTCGAATCTATCCAGCCAGCAGTACGCCTGAATAAAATCGCCGGCTTTTAAGTCAAGGATGGGCCCGGCAACCTGCACTCGAACCGTTCCGCTTACTTTCGACCAGCCATCGACAGTTTTGAGCTCGCCAAGCTTAAGATAGAAACTCGTATCAGGGTCGGTGAACTTAAATCGTACGAATTTCCAGTTTTCATTTCTGTTAATATACGGGTCGGTGATAATCAGGCCACGAATGGTTGCCAGCTTTCGGACATTTTCTTTTACCACAGAGTCCGCTGAGTTTAATTTTAATTCTCTCTCTGCGCTCTTTGCGTTCTCTGCGGTTAGATTTTTTTCATTGCCTACAAAATTGCGAATATCATTTGGCTTTGGCCCGTAGAAGCTGGTCAGCCGAATCGCACCAAGACAGGTAAAGCAGATAAGAGCCAAGTACGCCGTGGCGTATTGGTAATTGGTGATTGGTAATGGTTCGACTTTGCTCACCATCTTGAGCTCGTCGAAAGACTGGTGATTGGTAACTGGTGATTGGTTATTGAAAGAAATCCTTTGAATAGCAAAGAATATAAACGACCCTGCTACACAGAGGGCTAATAATATTAGCCAAAAAAGTTGTGAAGCGTGAAACGTGAAGCGTGAAGCGAGTAGTGCGTCCTGGATTAAAATGCCGAGGATTAAACCGACGGCTGCGAAGACAAGCGGGCTGGTACTTATAATTCGCTGATATGAATCGAAAAAGCCGCCCGAAAGCTGCTTATCAATCAGGGCCAATTTCCGCTGAATATCGTCCATAGCGGAACAGACTACAAACCAAAGAGGCAAGACTCAAGAGGATTTTTTGGCCACGAAGACGCAAAGACACAAAGAGATAATTGGTCACAAAATAATCAGAGAAGATTCAAAATTAGAAATAGCCACAGAGATTTTAACGAGATACGAGTCTTCCCGCCCATACATGCTTGAGAAGAGCCCTTTGGGTTATTCAATGTTTACATTTTTCTACAGATTAGTTTGATTTGGTATCTCTATAACATGAATAGGCAAAGAACCCATTATCTCATTATCAATGGCCAGATCGACCCTATATTGCCCGTACTTTTCAAATTTGAGTCCTTGAATATTTAAAACAATATTAGTAGCTGTCGAATTCACATCATCTCTAATGTGTACATTAATATTGCCCTCCAACTTAGGGCCTATTGATTTACCATCTTCATCAATTATATTGATTTTTACAGAATGGCTGCCACCTTCATCCTTAGGAAATCGTACCCTTGTCGCGACCGAGCAGGCCGGGTGTACAGCGGGCAATTTCTTGGCCCAAATGGTATCAAATGCCCCCAAAACATTTAATTTCCCCTGTTGATCCGTCGCTGCATCACATAATAAGAAGGCTTCAATATTAATTTCTTCATTCATTTTTCTTTCCTTTGATAATCCTCTTTTTATATAATGCAATTATATCTACTTTTGTAAAAACTGCAAGCTTTAATTCACGACTCAGCGAACAATTCACGAATCACAAACTACGATGCGTTCTTTGTCGTTCATATATGGCTGCAGGACTTTGGGGACTGTGATTGAGCCGTCGGCGTTTTGGTAGAGTTCGAGAAGAGGTATCAATATTCTTGGGCTTGCGATAACGGTGTTATTCAAAGTATGACAGTACTGGATTTTCGATTTTCGATTTTCGATTTTCGATTTATCATCCTTATAGCGGAGATTCAGGCGGCGGGCCTGGAACTCATAGAGTTTACTTGCGCTGTGCGTTTCGCAGTAATTTTCCCGCGATGGCATCCAGGCCTCAATATCATATTTTTTGGCCTGACCCCGGCCCAAATCGCCTGTGCAGACAATTACCACACGGTAAGGCAATCCCAAGGCCTGCATTACGGCTTCAGAGTTGGCTAAAATCTCCTCGTGAAATCTATTACTTTCTTCGATACTATTTTTGCAGATAATGACCTGCTCAATCTTATCGAACTGATGGATTCTATATAGGCCGTAGGTATCCTTGCCAGCTGCACCTGCCTCACGCCGGAAACAGCTTGATAGCGCTACATATTTTAATGGCAATTCCTTTTGCTTTAATATCTCACCCATTCGATAAGCCGTCAGCGGCACCTCTGCTGTCCCAGCGAGGTTAAGCTTGCTTTCTCCCGTTTGATATGGTTGCTCAAGTCCGGTTACTGTCAGGGAAGATCTGGTTTCTATACTTACCTCACCGATCACAATGCCTCCGGGGGAAGTTTCAGTCTTTAGCATTGCCTCATGGTTCACAATGATCCCCTCTTGGTCTTCTTCCGTTCGGTATGTCTGGTCCTCGGAGCCGGGGAAAAAGCCGGTGCCTGTCATCGCCTCATCCTTTACCAGCACAGGCACCGACATCGGCACATATCCTTTGCCGACCATAAAGTCCATCGCAAACCGCAAAACAGCCCAGTGAAGTAACGCACCATCGCCTTTTAAGATGTAGTTCCGTGTCCCAGCTAATTTCACGCCTCGTTCGATATCTATGATACCCAGGGCTGTTCCTAACTGTACGTGGTCCTTTGGCTCGAAATCAAACTTGCGAACCTCGCCCACTTTTTTTATCTCGACATTTTCCTTATCGTCTTTACCAATCGGCACATCATCATCAGGCGGCTGAGGAACCTGCAACATCAATTCATCAAATTCCGGCTGAAGTTTTTTAATTTGCTCTTGGAGCTTCGCTTCTTTCTTCTTGTGTATGCTCAGCTTGCCTATGGCATTAGTTCTCTCATCGCCGGATAGTTTCGGTATTGATTTGCCGAGCTTGTTTTTCTCAGTAGCAATATACTGTAATTTTTTCTTGTTCTCTTGAATCTCGACATCTATGTCAAGCAATCTGTCTATATCCGCTGCGAATCTTTTAGCTTCGCAGGCGGCTTTGAACTTTTCCGGATTGTCACGAATTTCTTTAATATCAATCATAATTCGTCTTGCTTAGCTAAATAACCCCCAGGATAAACCTGGGGGCTAACCGCTGCCCCGCCCACAGGTGGCGGGGCTAAACAAACTAAATACTATTCATATCTTTTTACGATTACAACATTATTCTGTCCGCCGAAGCCGAAGGATTCGTTCATAGCGATATTGACCGGCGTCTTTCTCGGCTCATTGGGGACATAATCCAAATCAAGCTCAGGGTCGCGGTCAACCAGATTTATAGTCGGCGGCAAAATATTATCACGTATCGCCAAAACACAGGTTATCAATTCAGCAGCACCGGTTGCAGCGATTAAATGGCCGAACATACTTTTGACACTGCTGGCAGGAGTATTTTTGGCTTCTTCCTTGAAGACGGCCTTAATCGCTTTGGTTTCTATCGAGTCGTTCTCGGCAGTGCTTGTGCCATGCGTATTTATATAATCTACATCTTTATAACCAATGCCGGCGTCAACAAGAGCAGCAGTCATCGCCTGGATAGCACCCCTCGCCTCCTCGTGCATATCGGTAACCCGAAAGGCATCGGAACTAGTGCCGTAGCCGATGACCTCAGCCAAGATTTTAATACCTCTTTTCCTGGCTGAAGTTAAGGATTCGAGAATAAGAATCGCTGAACCTTCGCCGAGGATAAAGCCGTCCCTGCTGGATGCAAAAGGCCTGGAGGCCGTCTCGGGGCTGTCGTTTCTCGTAGATAGGGCTGTAAGACGGTTAAAGCCGGTAAGACCCAGCGGATGTATCATCGAATGCGCTCCGCCGGCAATTATAATATCCGCTTCGCCTTTTCGGATAAGCATCATTGCTTCACCGACGGCCTGAGTGCTGGCTGCACAGGCGGTAAGGCAGCTTCTGGTCGGGCCTCGTGCGCCGGTGAGCATTGCGATATGAGCAGCGGGCATATTCGGCTCCTGCTCAAGCTCTCGCATCGGGTTCATCCTGCCGAAGGCAACCTCCGCCCACTTGCCCCAATCCATCTGGCTTTTTTCGGCATTCCACGCCTGAACGATGGCATTGAAAAATACATCGTTATCCACAGAGCCCTCGCCAGCACCTAAGTAAATCCCCAACCTACTTCTATCAATACCGTCAGATGGTTTGTCTTTTTCAATATCAATGCCTGCCTGCCTGCAAGCCTGAGCAGCTGCACCAACGGCAAAAGTGGAACCTCGATTGCCGTGTTTGTGAAGCTGCGGATTTTTCGTATATTTTGTAAAATCGTAATCCTTTACTTCGGCATCGAAGGTGGTAGGAAAAGTCGAGGCATCGAAAATGGTATTTTTAGCTACACCACTTTTACAGGCCAAAATATTATTCCAAAGCGTCTCGACATCATTGCCCAAAGGACAAACAATTCCCATTCCGGTTATTACAACACGCTCAGCCATTTACTTTACCTTTGAAACTATCTTCGATTGCAGCATTTCGACTAATGAATATCGAAGCAAATTATACTAATATTTTTGAGATTTTCTACTTTTTTCAGCAAATCGGTGGGGTAAAGACCCCACCCTACCTGCTAATTTAACAAGCCAGACCCCTCGTCATCCCCCTTCACTGAAGCTACAGAGGACAGGCCGCTCAAGGTAACAATTTTGAGATATTTTCTTAACACTTTTCTATAAGAAAGAGAAATTCCTTATTGGGCAACTCCGCATCACGCACCCAT
>CAZZHL010000008.1:0-20122 GCA_964653945.1 uncultured Pirellulales bacterium | reverse complement strand
CGCATTTACTATTAAATCAATTGATGATATATATTTTAATATATTATAACCAAGTTTGGTTATCCATAGCTTGATAAGAGATTCTCCTGCTCTTGAAAGCCGAATAGTATGGACAACATCAGCCCCATTTTCCCAGGATTTTATCAGTTCGGGAATAACTTCAGGGGGGTCCTGAAGGTCGGCATCCATATAAATTACAGCTTCTCCAGAGGAGTATTCTATGCCTGCGAGCACACATGGTGAAACTCCAAAATTACGAGACATGGTTATTATTTTTATATCAGCGTATTCCTCTGCTGCTGCCAGAAGCATCTCTTTTGAGTGGTCTGTTGATGCGTCATTAACAAATATTAGCTCGTATCCAGATAAATTTTTCTCTTCACATTCTTTGGAAAGAACCTTACGTAGCCTTTGTATCAATTCAGGCAAGACCTCTTGTTCATTAAAAAAAGAAAGCACAACCGAAAGCTTCGGATAGCCTTGTTTAGCTCCTAATTTAGTAGCTCTCATATCGTAACTCCTTTATCTATTTAGAAGCCATCCATAACTTGCCTTTGTTTAACGGAATAGCATATTAATAATTGCAACAGCGATAAGAAAAAGCAAAGATAGGTAAGTTATTTTGTAGTTTTTAATATGGTTGATAGCCCCAGTCCTCTCTGTATAGTCTTCTGCCTGATTCTTGATAACATATAATATCAGTGCTGTTAGAAAAAACACTAAGAACCCCAAGGCCATGATATAAAGGCTATAATAAAACTCCTTTGGTTTAAATCTAAAAACAATCTTGCTTTTGCCTGCAGGGAGCGTAGTCGCCATAAAGTTGTAATTAGCATGAAAAACAGGTTGTTCCTTTTCATTCACATACGCAATCCACCCTCTGTGGTAATTATCGTTGAACAATAAAATCCCGGAAGAGTTACTGCTTACATTGAGCTCGATAACATCGGTAGAATGTTCACAATATTCCAGTTTCTCAGCCTTATTATCTGTACCGACAGCAGGTATACCGGGCTTCTTTTCCAAAACAACGGTGTTATGATAGTCAAAAACAGGGTCTTTCAGATGCTCAAGAACCCTCTGACCGTCTTCTATAACCTTATATGATTTAAAGAGCATAAATCGCGACAGTGCCGTCGAGCGGGTCTTTATAGCTCTTTGTTCATCATCATACACATAACCAATTCCAGAAAGGTCCGAAAAACGTTCCTCTGCAGTTGGTGTTTGCTGTATTTCTACTGGATTTATATTTACTGACGGGGCCAATTCCCGGATAAACTGTACTGTGCGCTTGTAAACTCCATCCACCTGACCTCCATAAGTCCGAATATCATATGTGGCGTTTGCATTAGTGTACGCATTCAAAAGTGCCAAATTTATCTTTTGTCCTATTTCTTTTTCCAGCAGAATATTAGAATAACCAACTCGATAATTTTTTAGATCTAACCTGTCAAAATCAAGCACCTCTTTGTATTCTCCGTATTCTTTTTTAAAATCTGTTAGCTGAGGATATGGGGTTTTTGCCCGATGAAAAGGGTTCGCATAATACACGTATTTGTGTACTTTATTCGTGGGTATTAAATCAAACAGTAGAATGGCCAGAAAGAGAGGGAAGAGCCATGCTGGTTTAAATCTTTTCTTCATCAATAATGCGAGGATTGAAATAAAAATTATAGCTACAATGACAAATCTTGCAAAGCCTAGCATTGACAAGCGAAGGATTTCGCTTAATTGCAAAGGAGAATCCTTTACAAGATCCCTATTCCCTGGATAAAACATCACGCCCAGGAAGATAATAACGACAAGGATGGACAGCTTAAAGAAAACATCCCTTATCGTCGTCTTACCGGATGTTATTGTTTGGAGCATAAGATAAGTTAAAATCAACATAAAAAGAGAAAATGACAGGATTCTGAAATGGTATAGGAAGATGCAGTTTTTACTGTCAACAAAAAACAATAATACAGATACAGCCACAAGCCCGAGTATCGGAAGAATCCTGAATATCAAGAAAAAACCCTTTTTAATAGCATCAGGCCATTTACCATAGGCAAAAAATATAGCGGTGCCTAGAAAGAACAGAACTGATAAATACAGCCTTATTGAGTTAAGGGAAGTTTTTTTATATAGACCAAGAACCAGCCAGAGTAATAAAATGAAGGAAATGATTAATATAATCCAGAAAATAAAATGTTTCATTAGCTTGTTAATCCAGAGGAAATCATCAGCATTCTCCTCTATATCTTTTGCAGCATAACCTGCTAACATACAGAAAGCAACGGGTAGAAAAACCTGAACAGACATATCATGCCATGTTGGTAAAATTATTTTAAAAAACGAGATAAAAGGTTCAATTTGAAGAAGTCCCAAAGTGACAATAATGACATAGTACTTCAAAAAACTGCGTTGGCCTTTTTGGGGGGCAACTATAGCCCACAGCACAAGTAAGGCAGGCAAGATACCAAAAAATTGCGCGAAAAGCGTTTGAAGATGATAACCCGTATAAGTTGTATTCAACCTTGGAAAGACCATCATATGGTCCTGCATGGTTATTCCAAAAAATTCAGAGTCAAACAAGCGTATAAATGCAAAAAGAGGACCGTTCACTATAAATGCTACAGAACTTGAAGCCACACTTCTAGCAGTATTTTGCATCTCAATTAATACAGGAATCACTCTTATCGTCACGATTAGACCGCTCGTTATTAAGACACAAAAGAAAATAAAAAGTTGTCTGGAACGATTGGCTATATCGATTTTTGAAAAATACCTGTAAAAAAAGAACACAGTAATCATAATTAAAGAAAATGATGCGTGGGCTACCTGATGTCCTCCCATAGTTAATACAATGGCAATTGTCAGATATATATAATTTAAATACTCCTTGCGTTTATACATGGTCCAGATGAGGTAAAGGGATAGACTGACGAAAAGTTGCATTGATATTGGGCTATACCTTGTTGCAACATCGAGAACGTAACCGCAGAATAGAAAAGTTATGGAAGAAAAAAATGCCCATTTTTTGCTTCTCAGTTCTTCATAAAAGAAGAGGTAGGAAAAAACACCAATTAACCAGAAACATAAAAATTGCATACCAGTTGCTCCCAGGAAAAAATATTTCTCTGGTAGAAGAATATGCGGCCATATTTCGGGAGGAAATATAGGGTAACTGGAGGACAAGTATAAGGGATGACCGAATAGACCATAAGGATACCATAGATTAAGATGACCGCTTAAAATGCTGCGTTTCGCCAGTAATTGTAAAACTAATGGGATACTGAGTGCATTGGGACTGGCGATAAAGATTTGGTTAAATAAGAAATAATTGGAAAAGAAGATGGCAGCAAAGAAAAGGTGGCAGGAAAAGTAAAAGTCGTTGCTTTTACGTTCAAATCCGGCAGTGAGATTTTTTCTCCAAACTTGCAATATGTAAGTAATAAATCCAGTAAATTTTATAAAGTGCATTGCTCTTGTATACTTTTCGTATTAAAAGCGAAAGTCCTTGACATATTTATTATTCTTATGTCATTATAACCCTTCGCTTGCTTCATTAAGAGTTCTCTTGACCGGTCAATGGAATTATCATTCACGAAAATTAATTCGTAACAATATTCATAGTCTTTTCTTAAAATATTTCGTAGTCTTTTTATTAGTTCAGGTATAACATCTTCTTCATTCCGAAAAGATAAAACTACTGAAATGAGGGGGTTAGTTTTATCTAAATAGTCTGAATTATTATTACGATTCATTGCTTTTTCTTTTTACTTTCTATCGAATGTTCTTTTCGTTGCGGTAGAATATTTTTCTTCGGAGTCGCCGTGCAATGGCCAGCTCCGGGACCCTTTTATAGCGTTTGGTACTTAATCGCCAGCGGTAATATTTGCTTGTGGCCCCAAGCGCTATTGAGAACATCCCATGTAGGAGTGGGTTGCGGATTCCGCCCCCCACGTTACTAACTGCATTGCCCAAAATGCTCAGATATGAGATATTTCCAATCCACTTGCGCTCGTGGCGATTATACCAGGGTATTTGCATTCCTTCGAGGTCGTAATCATCCATGATCCAGTCCACCCATCCTTCCATTCTGTCGGGCGGTCTCAGTCCTTCAGATAGTGCCAGTGGCCACATAGGAGTGCGTGGGAAAGCAGTGTAAGTTGGAAACGTCTCCAATTGTGCTGCCGGGTTTTCTCGCTGAAGCCGAAACGCCAGTTCAATCGTATTGTTAATCTCCTCGAAAGTTTCAGTCGGGAAACCTACGATAAATGAATACGCAGGGATGATCCCATGTTCTTTGCATCGAATATTCGCTTTGATTATGTCTTCTGTATGAAAGCCTTTATTAATCAGGTCAAGGATGCGGTCGGAGCCGGACTCAGCGCCAAATTTAGTGATACGACCGCCGCTTTTTCTTATCAAATCAAGCTGCTCATCCGTGAATTTGTTGAAATCATCCACACGGGACCCGGTGGCGTACCAGGAAAGGTTCTTTTCACTTCGGACAATTTGCTCACAGATGGAAAAAGCTCTCTTCCTATTCACATAGAATTCATCATCGCGAATCCAGACCCCAGTCAAGTTGAAGCGTTTAGCAGGCTCTTTGATGGCCTCGACTGCCCGTTCCACACTCATACCTCGCCACTTCTTTTCCAGTATACTGGATGCGCAGCAGAAGCCGCATTTATGTGGGCAGCCCCTGCTGGTTTGCCCGATATCAAGGGTTCTTGGACTGTTCTTGAGGAAGTAGTTGTCCTCGTTGATATAGTCTTCCACATTGATAATATCCCACGGAACAGGCAATAATGTATCAAGATTTATAAAAGGCCTGGGTTCTGTCAGAACTACATTGCCATCATTTTTGAATGCGAGCCCCTTGATATTCTCAAGGGGCTGCTTGTTCTCCATCGCTTCAACCAACTCAGGAAATGTGATGTCGCCTTCGCCTACGACCACAACATCGACAAGGTCACTTTTGGCAGTCTGCTCTGGAAGAATGGACGGATGCGGTCCGCCCCACACAATAGGAATGCGTCCATCAGTGAGTTTGCGTGCCTCCTTGGCCATTAGAATGGCAAAGTGCAATTGTGTTCCTGTCATGGTCGAGATGCCAATGCAAATCGTTTCTCTCCCAATACTCTTGCTCAGGGTGTCTCGCCACTGATAGTCGCGACGCATATCAATTATCTTAATTTTTCGTCCTTCACGATGAAGCGGTGCAGCCACTGCCAGAAGCGAATGAGGCGGTGCAACTGTATGTCCTCCTACGTCCAATCCAGTTTTTGGATACATAAGCACAATGTCCGCAGGTGGTATGCTATTTTTGTCTACAACCATAGTAAGACCCCGTAACCTTATTTAGTTTGTAAAAAACCGGTTGTTAAGTACCCCCAATGCAGCGTACACAAAGTTGTAAGTCAAAGGTGCAAAAAGGCGATATACCTTTAAAATTTTTGAATAACCCTTGTCTATTGCCTATCTTAACTTTATTTGTCGAATTGTAAGAAGACCAGGGTTGTTACCGGCTGTTATGTATATACGGTAAGAACTATACTTTTCTTGATTTTGAAAGTCCCATTCTTTCCACTCGCCGCTTCTTGTATATATATTACCGCTTACCTTTAACAGCTCTCTCCAGTTAATTACATCATTGCTTCCCTGAAGAATAAAATCTTTTGGTCCTCTTGTATGCTCATTTCCATTTAGGCTGTCTTCTTGCGCCATTATCCCCAAATGGGTTATATTTTCGGGTGAGTTAAAAGTTACCTTAATCCATTCGGGAAATTTAGCCGGGGACTGGGCGTGCCAGATGGTTTTTTGGGACTCCATTAGATATTTAGGAGAAAACTGCTCCTCTCCCGGGAACATATTGGATGAAGCAGCTACTTCTACTACTGTAGCAAGCCCGTTTTTGGGGTCACAACCTGTCTGCAGAATCATCGCACAAATAAGCGTGATTATAGAGAGCCAGGTTAATTTAAAATTAGTTACTTTTCTCATTTTCTTCACTCCTTTCATGTAGATTTATAACGCTTTTCCTTAAAAGAAACACCCCATTATTGTTGTTGTTTTTAAGATTTTAGCAGATGCCCATAAGTTTTCAATACAAATGTCTGGCAATTTTCTGCCGCCATTTTGTGAGTTTATCACTAAAACTTTCTTTTGGCAACAAGTCAATCTGTTTTTTGACATCTTCAACTTTATCACTCTGAAATGATTTAGAATAACTACCCGCCTTCACTTTTTCTATTTCAAAAGCCCCCTCGCCCTGCAAAATAGCGTAATATTGGTTGCCGAATTGTACAATATTAAACCCCCTGTAACCTTCCTCTACTAATAATGGTACAAGAGGCACGTAATCAGATGGTTGAATGTTTGTGTCAATCTGTTTTTTGACATCTTTAAATTTACGACCCTGAAACAATTTAGAATAACCGCCCGCTTTCGCTTTTTTTATTTGAAAAGCCCCCTCGCTTTGTAAAATTGCATAATATTTCCTGCCGAATTTTACAATATTGAATCCCTTATAACCTTCCTTTGTTGAAACAACGCCTGCCGAGGCATTCGGACCAATTGCTGATGAAGCATATTTTTTAATATATGGGGCGTATCTCCCCTTAACCCTGCTATTTGCAATTTCATTCATGTTAATCAAAAAAGTTGAATCATCAGCCTCAATAGTTTCAAACGACTTATCCATATAGAACTCTTTATATGGTTCTTTGTATAAGTCATTCATTAACAGCCTTTTTCCGAGGGGGTGGATATGTATTGTTCTGGATATTCCCAGTTCTTTTCTAACTATCACATTCGCAAGAGGGGTATCATTGTAATTTGACGCCATGTAGTTAAATTCATGCTTAATTATGGGCTCAACAAAGCTGCTGCCCCAGGGCGGTTTTATAATTAGAACTCTGGTCGTATTCCAGGGCATTTCGTCAACTATTTTTTGACGTATAAAAACAAGTTCTCTTTTAGCACTTAAGGCAGAACTATAGAGGTTTGATGAAGCAAGAAAGGCGGACAAGATAATCATCGCTGAAGCGGTAACTGTAACTGCCCTGGTCAAATTCTGCCGGTTTTTAAAGATAGTTTCAATTGATTTAGAAAGAACCCAGAAAATGAGCAAAACCACCATCGCACAGTACGGAAAGATCAGTCTGTATGATATAAAGGAGCCTTTTGCCGCAAGCACAGGGGAGGTTGAAAAAAGGATGATAAAGAGAGCAAAAAAGATTATCTGAAAAATCCATTTCAAAAGACGTAAACGGGAAAATCTTTCGCTGTTTTTTGTTTGATGCCAAGGAAGCAGAACGTATTTAAAAAGAATTATAAGGGCGCCGCCCAGTAATAGGAAAAATATCGGGTAGGCGATTTTTTCGTCAAACTGTGCGTGGAACCATGCGCCGAAAGACATGAGAGACATGTCGTAAAATTGAACAGCCTTGTGAAACAGGTCACGCGAAAAAATTAGGGAATATCTCTGAGGGTCTATCATCAGCTCTTGCGTCTTTGGATAAAATTTAATGAATAAAGGGGCCAGGATAAATTTGACGAAAGATAAATAGAAGAATGTCGTAAGGCCGCAAAATATGATATCGAATGTGACCCGCCGCCTTGTTTTAGGCCACTCATTGAGCTTGGAAAAGAAAATTTTTGCCGTTGTAAATACCAGGAAGAACAAGGCGTTGGGTGGGTAAATCAAAAAAGCCCCAAACAGGAACATGAATGCCACAATTAATAAAAGCGGTCGGTGGTAGAATTTATTATATTTATCGAATGACCTGTCAAAAATAAAATAAGAGACACAGGCTACCAGTACCGTTAGAGAGCCGGGGATAAGATTGGTAACCCATATAATATAGACCTGACTCGAAGGAAGGGCGAATATGCCGAAAGCAATGGCCGCCGCCCAGAACGAATTTAGTGACATCCGACTTTTTAAATAAATATATGTCAAGTATCCGGCTATTAAAGTGATAAGAAAAGACACAAACCTCATGAGTACAAAGTCATTTATGCTATTTAACGTTACCGCCAGGAGACCCATCAGAAAGGCGTTTATCGGCCTGCCAACCAGGATTAAATGAGGATTCTCGTCTGTAAATCCAAACAAAATATTTGTAAATGTCAATCTTGCCGGTTTTGGGGCCATAAGGAAGCTATAGTCGTTATGCAGACCAAAATCCAACACAAACAATGAAAGACAAGTCAGGAAAGCTAAAACCCCAAGTAATAACGCGGGACGGGTCGCAAAGCCCTGTACGGGCGAGGCACAAGACAAGGCTATAGCTATTATTATAATATATAGGGAGCTTATTATTCCTAATATAAATAAAATGTTTACGTATAGCCTCGTACGATGATTTCCTGTAAATTCAAACTTTATTTCGTTTCTCCCCGGGTTCAGCTTTACAGCCTTAAAGGCTATATTGGCTCTCGCTACCTCGGTGGGGCTGCCGTTTACTGCCGCTTTCCATCCGGGATGATAATTATCGAGATAGACAAGCCACGAATCTGAGGAGCTTACATCGGCAACTATATTCACGGTGTTTGCTGTAAGATTAACGCTCGCTATCTTTTCAGCGGAAAGCTGAAAATGAGATTCCGCTTTTTCTACCGGAAGCACTTGTGCATTGAAACCTTTATTGGAAGCGGACATGGAAAATGAATCTGACTTGACATCCTTATCGAGCCTTATTTTCATCGAACCAACTCTCATTAAGGTCCCGTTGTTGTTCAGCCTCTCGACATATAAGCGGTAAAACTTGAAAGGTGTCGGATTGGAGATTTTATAACAACGCCCTTCCCCTAACCTCCAGTCAACCTCATTTACTCTTCTATCCAGTTCTATCCAGGACTTTCCGTTCTTTGAGCCTTGTAATACCCAGTCAGCAGGCATTCTATCGATGATGCCTGGCTCATAATCTGCCCCTAACATATATTCTATTAATTTTTTTGCACGTTTCTGTTGCTGCTCTATTAAAAGCCAGCCGAGAGCACCGGTGTTAGACTCCCAAAATGGCCATGTAGTAGGCCCAATCTTCTGTTGGAATTGAATATTGTACCATCTCTGGTCCTCTGACATAGAGGTGGAAGTTTTGTTTTTCAACTTACGAGATGTTTTTTTGGGGGTTGCATTGGAAACAACAACATTCTCATTCCCAATTTGTGGTGAAGTTGAGTAGATTATAGGATTTATGTCCATGTCAGATGAATTTTGGACTATTCTCTTCGCAAGATTCATATCTGAGACTATCTTGGGGCCGGACACAATACGAATTTTAGGAGTATCGCAACCGAGAGACCTCATGAATACTTTATCGTTGGCCATGATACCAAGAGCTTCTTGAGAAAGTAATTTATCGGTGATATCGCCCACTATATCTTTTCCGAAGCGGGCCTGAAACAGCTGGTCTATACTTGAAGACATAATATCAACCCTCATCTTACTGTATTTGAAAACATCGCTGGGGGAGGGGTCAACGTAAAATGCGCTGAACAGCATAGGGGTTTCATTGATACGGGCATAATTCATAGCACTGGGCATATAGGGACGCAATCTGTACATCATTTCATGGTCACACCTTTCGTTCTGGAAGGCGTATCTGTTTACATTGAATGCAGCTTTAGCCCACGGAGAGCGTTCTTGCACGGGCATGCCCAGAAACAGTGCGGCGCTGAAAGATGCAATCTCAAAAAAATACAGGAACACAACTCCACTTACGACCTTATTTTTGATATTTTTCGGCGACCTGAGCAAATAGAAAATCATGAATATCAAGGTAAACAAGGGGATAAAATGGAATCTGTAACTGATAATGTCTCCGTGGATTCTTGCATAGCCGAACTTTCCTTTGAAGATGAAAATATCCGTAATCAGTATTAAGGCGGTTAATGCGATGCCGATAAATGCGGGCGACCTGAATTTCTGTGCCGTTTTGGTATTTTGCAAATAATGGTCAATCCCAAACCCTGCCATCACCAGGAGAAAGACTTTTACAATGATTGGCAAGTAGCTGATATGACGATAGAAACCCATGAGGGGGAAAAGCAAATACAAAGATGAAGCAACAAAACTGAGTTCACCGAAGCTTAGGAGTAAAATCACGAGCCCGGTTATGCTTATTGCCTTAAAGAGAGGGTTGTTTTGTAAATGGAGTAATCCGTACACGATAAAAACAATGGGAATCAGACCAATATAAATGGTAAAATCATATGTCCTGGGACATGCGTATATAAATTGCCAGAGCGAATTTATTCCTGAGCCTTTTACGTACAAGCCGTCTTTAAGCAAACCGCCATGTTTCAGGAAATCATCTATGCTCACTTTGCCGCTAATGCTTCTGCCCGGAGAACAGGATGATATATTGTCAAAAATGTGTTTAAGGAAGTCCACATAGATAAAAGCTATCGCTACAAAAAACAGAAGAAAAAGAAAGGATGAGAGTGAAAAAACTGCTTTTTTATCGATTTTTAACTCTCTTCTCCTCGTGATAAATAGAGCAATAAAAAAGATGGAGTAGACTAATAAATATATCGGTAAGTAGTAAGGCGCGTTTCCAATTAAAGATATGACAGCAACGATGCCCGCTATCCAGAGATATTTGATCTGACCGGTATCAAATAGCTTTACGATAAATAGCAAAACGAAAGGCATTAGATAATAAAATCTGAAGTTAAAGCCGAAGTTTGCCCCCCAAAATATAGTAAATACCGACCCGATGCAGACAAACAGCGTCGAAAGCCGGTGCTTAAAAAACCGCAGCGAAAGCAGGTACATTCCAGTAACAAAAGCAAGTTGCTCTAAAACCATCGAAGCTGTTAAAACGGTCAAGGCATTCTTGATTCCAAGAAGTTTTCCTGCAAAAGCCCCGAAGTACTGGGCGGGTGACATAATGGTGATTAAATAGTAGTCTGACGGAATGCCGAAAAGATTATATGGAAGCCACAGCGACAGCTGACCATTTATAAAGTATTCGTTATAAAATACATAAAAATAGTGAGTAAGCCAGTTCATAGAATCATGGGCCGGATAAAATTTAAACGAAGGCGCAAAGTAGTAGATATTGGCTAAGGCAAGACATAGCAGGACTATAATATAATCAGTTGAAAACCGGATTTTTTTAAAAAATGACATGACAGGCCCCCTTAATATAATTTATGCCAGTAAAAGTTCACCGTAAAAAAGTCATCTTTTATTTCTGTCAAGCCCTTGAATAAAACTGTCATTGCATCACGCGCTTGTCGCAGCGAAGTAAGGTTTGCACCTTTGAGAGCGTTTTCGGCTTAAGATAGTAACCCGGCGCTCTGTTATAGTATATATTCTATTGCGATTTCGGTGTCACTTCTTATTGCCTTTGCTCTTGTTTCTTCCCCATAAACCGGCTCGAAACCAAACGGAATAAACGTGCTATTACCCATCTTAGTTTCCAGACGATTAAGTTCGGTAATCTTACACGTTTTCGCAGTTCTTCTTCTGAGTTTCCAACAAGGATTATTGGCTCTATTTCCCGCTCGCCAAACTTGTCCTCGAAAAGGTCTATCTTGCCTAAACTCTTGGCCACCGCAATGAAACGAGCGCCGGAGCGCACAATATTGTATCCATTCGTTTCACCTATAAGCCTGACCGTATCATCATCTTTTTTTCTAATTCTATCCAAATCAGGACTTGCGGGTTTGATATCGAAAAAATTGACTGATAACTTGTGGGCCTGAATTTGGTTCGACTTTTCCACAGCCTCAAGAGCGAGGATTTCAAATGCCTGTCGAAATTTAGACCCGTCGTTATTTTTTCTAACATCATTCATTGCATTTAATGCTAAATTTTTTCTTAGACCGGCGTTATCACATAATAACACGAGGTTTTTTACCAATGATTCAACGATATTTAAGTTGAGAGTGTGCATAGTTTCATAATTGTCTTGTAGCCATCCGGCATCATCGATTGTATAAATCCTATCCTTTATGCCTTTAATCACAAGGCCGTTTCGATTATGTTCGATAAACTCGGAAAAACCAGGAGCATCTGACACGACACATACCGCACCACAGCCCATGGCCCGTAATACAGATACCGAATGGAGCGCAGCTGATGGAAGAAGAAAAATCGAACATTTCACCATTAGCTCAAAAAGGGACTCATCAGAAATCCAGCGTTCTATAATGTTGATGTTGGGATTCCCCTGGGCCTCTTTAAAAAGGTCAGTTTGTCGGAAATCATCAGGAATACTGGACAGGACTGTTAAGCGAATGTTTGGAAACTCCTTTTGTAATTGGATAAAAGCAGAGAGAACCTCCTGTCCTCCTCGATTAAAGAAATTTATTGGCTGCCTATGCCATGAATTAGTAAAAAGAATTTCTATAGGCAGACCCATCTCATATTTTTGGCTGAATGATTTATCTATTCTATAGTGCTGCTCTTTGGAAAACGATATGCCAGGGGGTATATAACGGACCTTAGATGAAATAATATCCGACTTAAAAATATTGTGAATATCCGCATCAGTCATTCGCATATGAGTACATAATATGCGAAAATCGTCCCGTTCTAAAAGTGCCCGCACAAGCCAGTAGACTGCCTGTTCATCCAGTCTAATACCAGAAGTTTTTCCCTGAATTAGGAAAGGATGAAAGAGGCTGGTAATTGATTCTACGTGTAAAATCCAGGGCGTTTGTCCAAGTGTCAGAGGCGTAGTATGATGAAATGTTAGGTCCACTTTTTTGGGTATCAGCGCCTGGCTTAAGATATCACGGGAGAAGATGAAGTCATAAATATCTTGTAGCTTCACCACTGGATTGGATAAGGTTTTTTGTATAAAATACATAGACAGGGCTTTGGCATCTTTGTTGGCTGTGTCAATAGCCGATTGCGGGGGCTCGATATCTACTGCTTCAACAAAATCAAGCCGGGATTTTTCCGTATAAAGCGGTGCAAACAATGGATGCCAGTTGTTTAAGTCCTCATACACAGTCGTATTAAATGGTGCGGCAACCTGAATAGTCCCCTCCCGTTTGCCTGATGGCACTGCTGAATCATAAGATAATTTCATTCTTGCGATTCTCATAATCCAACGACTAATCTGCTGCCTCAACAACTACATGCTTTGGGTTCTTTTCGCAATATATGGATAGAATATCCTTAGGGTTGCCCTGCTTTTTTATCGCCCCATTTTCGAGCAAAATTACCCTATCGCAAAATTGCTCGATGGGCTTCAAATCATGGCTGACAAATAAAATCGTTCGGCCATTTTTTCTGAAGTTTTCAAAGCAATTATAACATTTCTGATGAAAATCAATATCTCCTACCGCCAAAACTTCATCAACCAAAAGTATAGGGCTTTCAACGCTCACCGTTATGGAAAAGCCCAATCGCACCTGCATGCCGGATGATAAGTTCTTTAGCTTTGTATCAACAAATCTTTCCAGGCCCGAAAAATCGATTATCCAATCATACCTTCTCTCGATCTCCCGCCTGGACATTCCAAGCAGTGCCCCGTAGAAGAAAATATTATTTTTAACCGTAAGTTCCCACTGGAATCCTACACCAAGCTCGAGAAATGGGGCTATATTTCCATTAACCGATACTTTTCCCGTAGTGGGCTCAAGTACCCTGGCTATTATTTTTAGCAATGTAGATTTGCCCGCACCGTTTTTGCCAATTATTCCTAAAAACTCACCATCATTGATTTTTAGGTTTATGTCACGTAGGGCGTATAGCTCCTCGTATGTACTTTTCTGCAGGATACTGACAAACCTCTGTCGTAGGGTTGCTTTCCTGTCGTGTGGTAAGCGGAATATTTTAGTTACCCCTTCAAGGGCAATCATAGGACCTCCGCGAAACTGCGTGACAGCTTATTGAACATTGCTAAACCTGCTACGAAAAGACACGCCGAGAAACAAATTATAATAATGTGATTTGTAAAACCTAAGGACTCACTTGCCGGCCCAATAAGCGCATCCCTGCTGCTCTGAATAATCCTCGCGACAGGATTCAGGAATATCAGCGTATGATATTTTGCCGGCACTATTGAAATCGGATATACGATCGGAGTCGCCCAAAAACCAAGCTGAACAAAGACTTCCCAAATGTGATGAATGTCCCTGAATTTCGGATATAAGGCGCATAACAGAAGTGCTATGCCTACTACAAGTATGTAAAGCTCAGCTAAATAAACAACGAGGAATAGAGCGCTGGCGCGAAAGCGAGCACCGGAAAAGATAAAGAAAATAAAAAACACAACTATATTGAGAAGCAGAGTAAGAAGAGACGTCAGGGAAGAAGCTATAACGATTATCCAGCGTGGGAAATAAATCTTTTTAATTATTGATGCTTTGCTCTCCAGCAGCACCATGCTGTTTAACGTTACTTCGGAAAAAAAATTCCAGAGAATAATCCCCAAAAGAAGGTACAATTTATAATTCTTAATTTCCCATCTGATAAATACTGAAAATACAAGATACAGCGTGCCAAACATCAACAATGGCTTAAGCAAACTCCAGAAGTATCCTAAAACAGAGTTGTCGTATTTTATCTTAAAATCTGTTATCGCCATCACCGATGTCAGATAAATATAATTCCTTCTGCCCGAAGGATTCTTTTGCTTCCGGTTTTCCATAGACGACACTTTATTTTAAACCCCTCTCCTTGTCAATGGTAGCATATAAATGGCCTTACAAGGCCGATTTTACCTGAAAAAGCCCTGAAGGCACTCCGTGCCCGTGGGTTGCAGGAGTGTACCTTTGCAGGGAACACCCAAGGTAAAACCTGTCCGCAATCCTGTTTTGGTCCGTGATTTTTTAGCTCGTCGTAAGAGATGGAGCAATGTGATAATCAACTCTAATCTTCCAATCGCCCCAGACCTTTTGTTTTTCCCCTATCAATTTACTACTAACGACTCCCTGGCTTTCTTGAATGTTTTTTATTAAGAAAGCAGTGAGTATTATCATAATTAGCAATATCACAAACGCCATCATGGTCTTCTTAAGAGGACCTTTGGAAACATGTATACTTCATGTTTTTATACAAATAATAGAATTTATCAGGCGATATTTTTTAATCCTTTCCAGTAAGAAAAATTTTATAAACGTGGTATTCTGTCAAGGTTAAGTTGATAAGTGACATTGCAAGTCCGCCGCAGTTGTGAAGCAAGCTGTATTCAGCCTGCGGTTTTATCCGCCACACGTATGGCGGATTTATTACAGATTTTGACTTACAAAATTGTGGTTGGTATAATAGTATGTTATTTTGTGGGCCTTCCATGGCCTCAAGCCCCCATTGGGATTACAAAATACCCCATAGACCTTCAATGTTGTAAGCTGCATACCAACATTCCTTCTCAGGCCTTATTTCATGACGATTTAGTTAGAATAGTACCAACGTCTCAGTCAGAAAACAAGTTTTTTTGTGACAAATGAGAAAAAAATTTTAAAATTAGAGATATGTGCCCTGCACCTCTCTGAGTTTTTTTGTCGCAAAAGATATGTATTTAAACAATTTATTTTGTCAATTTTATTTTTTTTCCCCTTGCTGGGACTCTTCTAACTATTTAACAGTCTGAGTCTGCTTTATCCCGTTAGAAAGAAAGCACTGTCCTCTGGGCAGGATTAAAGCCCCATCCGAGCTTTCTCACGAGATTTACACAAGGTTTTGGCGTTGTAAGTTATTCTGATAGAACGTCTTATAGTTTTCTGTCTAATTTGCGGTAACTTATTGCTTCTGCGATATGTTCGGGGGCAATGTTCTCAACGCCGGCTAAATCAGCTATGGTGCGAGCGACTTTGCAGATTTTATCGTGGGCACGGGCGCTCAAACCGAATTCGGTCATCGCCTGCTTTAGCATCATCTCGCAGGGCTGGTCGAGCTCGCAGAACTTTCGAACCTGCTTGTGAGTCATCCTCGCATTGGTCATTGCCTTGTTGTTGTCGAATCGCTTTGCCTGGGAATCTCTGGCAGTAACTACGTTTTGCCTCATCGTGGCTGAGTCGAGCTGGCTGGATTTTGAGCGAAGCTTGCTGAAAGTTATCGCAGGCACATCAATATGAATGTCAATTCTGTCCACCAATGGCCCGGATATCTTTGAAAGATATCGCTCGATTTGCCCCGGTGTGCACCTGCACCTTCTCGCATCTGTGCCGAAGTAGCCACACGGGCAGGGATTCATTGCCGCAACTAACATAAATTGAGATGGGAATTTGATAGTTTTTTTTGCACGTGAGACGGTAACAAAACCATCTTCCAGCGGCTGTCGAATCATCTCTAAAATGTGCCTTGGAAATTCTGCAAATTCATCAAGAAACATAATCCCAAAATGTGCCAGCGACAATTCACCGGGGCGTGGATTTGTTCCCCCTCCGACCAAAGCCGGGCCACTCGCCGTGTGGTGTGGCATACGTATAGGCCGAGTCGCCATCAGTGCCTTGTTCTTGTCCAAAAGACCAACCGACGAATATACACGAGTAGTTTCAAGAGATTCTTCCAGACTCAAAGGAGGAAGGATAGTTGCTAATCTCTGCGCCAGCATCGTCTTGCCTGCTCCCGGCGGGCCTATCATCATAATATTATGTCCGCCTGCAGCGGCTATGGTCAGTGCCCGCTTGACGCTTTCCTGACCTTTAACATCTGCAAAATCAACATCATAATTTGACGCTACGTTAAAAAGCTCCTCGACATCAATAGTGGTGGTTTCAAGCGGCAGCTGTCCGGAAAGAAAACCGACCGCCTGAGCAAGCGAGCCGACACCATAAACCTCTGCGTCGGCAACAACTGCGGCTTCTTTGGCGTTTTCCAGCGGAACAATCATTTGACTAAAGCCATTTGCAGCAGCGGTCATCGCCATACTCAATACACCGTTGACCGGCCTGACTCTTCCATCAAGTGCAAGTTCGCCAAGTATCACGCAGTCTTTTAGAGCCGGGCTTGTAAAAACTCCGCAGCCAAGCAGCATACCAAGAGCAATTGGCAAATCAAAGGCAGGCCCCGCTTTTTTCACATCAGCAGGGGCAAGATTGATTAGTGATTGGGTCTTGGGGTATTTGTAGCCGCAGTTAACAATTGCGCTTTTGACTCTTTCGGTGCTTTCCTTTACCGCTGCATCAGGCAGGCCTACGATTAGAGACTTTTCAAATCCGCCGCGTGCAACGTCAACTTCGACTTCGCAGATTATCCCTTCAATCCCTTCGAGTGTTACACTATGCAGTCTGGCTAACATATTTTGCTTTCCTTGTATTCGAGAGGCATATTTTAAGGTCAGTTTAATCAGGTCGCAAGTAATTTTAGGACCTTGTGATAAATGTGCTTTGCCAAAAAATCCTCGACTTTAGTCCCAATAAATAGTATAATTGCTGATAATAAAGGGCGGTATAAATCCGTGGCTTAGTTAGTCCGCGTAAGTCAGTGCTTACATCGGTGCGATTCCGTGTCTGAGGAGGACAAGATGAAAATCCGTATTTACTCTTTAATAGCGTTCTTCGCACTTCTTAATTTGTCCTTCGCACATCCCGCCTTGGCTGGCTCAATCCTCGCCTGGGGAGAGCAGGTCGTGGATAGCATCGAGCTTGACCAGAAAGACCACATCGCCATTAGCGCGGGAGAACGCCATTCGCTTGTGTTAATAGGGCAGCCCTGTTTGTACGTTCTTGCCGGTGATTTAAATGACGATTGCAAAGTTGACTTTTCTGACTTCGCACTACTGGCAGCAAACTGGTTAATCGATTGTAATATAGACCCGAACGACCCGGCCTGCGTGCCGAAGTAAACTTGCCCGCCTGTGGTTTGGCGCTTTGATAAGATTAGCACACAGACGAGTATGGCACTCACAACCCTAGGAACTGAATAGCTAAGCCGCAAAGACATATTGTTGCCCCGGCTATAGCGTGTGAGAAACGTTGTAACCGGCTTAAAGGCATAAAATTTATCCCTGCTCTGGAAAGTAGAACTGCACCCAGCATAGTTGCAATTGTAACAGACCCAAATACGCACGTTACTATTACCAGACCAAAGAAACTTCTTTGTGCAGCTGGATACATCAAAATGGGAATTAGAGGTTCACAGGGCCCAAAAACAAAAATGATAAACAACACCCATGGAGTGATGTTTGGGGAAGTTTTGCCGTTGTGAACGTGGACGTGTTCCTGGTGACTATGTGTATGCGTATGTGTATCCTCACTTTCGTGAGTGTGACTGTGCGTGTGAGGCTGGCTTCCATACGCCCGGCGTAATCCCCATACCGCATATAGCAGACCGAATGCAATAAGAAGCCATGCAGCTAAATTACCACGAAAGGATTCTACGATTTCCAGCTTATTGACCGCCAGACCTACCGATACTCCCATAAGACCCAGCACTACTGAACTTCCTATATGGCCCAACCCGCACAGGAAGGTTATCAACATGGTTTTCATCCCTGACCATTTTCGCGCCCACGACATCATGATAAAGGGTAGATAGTGATCCGGGCCTAATATAGTATGGAAAAAACCTATGGAAGCGGCGGTAATAATAAGAACGCCTAATTCAGCATTCATGATTTAACCCTTCAAATGGCTGGTAACACTTTATTGAAATATTAACATAAAAATAGCAAATCTGTACTGTTAAGCTCAACATTTAAAAATTTATCACTGCTCGCACGCCCAGTACCATGGCATCACTGGCCGTTCCTGCACCGCCCGGGTTGGTAATATATTGAATACTCGGACTGATATTCAGCCAGGGTGCAACTTGGGCGTTGTAGTAGGCCTCGACAGTACTTTCATAATCATCTTTGTAGGTCATAGATGCCTTGTTACTGAAGAAGCCCTGGGCGAAGCCTGCGCCGAGCACATCATCGTCACGGCTTTCTATAAGACCTTGATACTGAAAGCCAAAGCTCCAAAAATTGGTGATATCGTTTTTTTTGCTGTCTGCATACCCATATCTGAAAAATGCGCCAAGGCCCTGACAATCCTCGAGGTCAGCATTTTCCTTAATCAACATCTGGTCGCAGCTAAGATAAAAACCAACGTCATCCCGATAGCTCTTTCCGGCATCTGCATAGTCCGAGTTAGCCTTCGGCTGCGGGTCGTTCCAGATACCTACTCGATAAACACCTTGCAACGGCCCTTTGGAAGAATCTATTTGCGGTGTTATGCCGGTTTCGAATATATAGAAGAAATAGTCCTCACCGCAAAATGTTGTCTTAAAACCGGTCTCTCTGAAATCATTCTGAGCATCTACAACGGCTGCAGAGAGATACCACCGTTCTATTGGGCTGTAGAAACCAGCTATACCAAGTGCGTGATCAGGGAAAGGGATTGTTGGATTGTTGACTAAAGCGCTATTTAAGAACTGGGCAGTTTCGTCATTGGCAAACAAACTACTATCAAATGCCACTGGACAGCCGTGACACTCGAAGCCGCCGGTAATGTCCATTTTGCCCACTCTTAAGAGAAATGTGCCATCGAACATAGACTGCTGATACCAAAGTTCGGTAACGACCATCGAATTTCTGGGCATAGCATCGCCATTTACACCAAACACGCTACCTACTGAAGGCCCATCAATACCCTCGGATTTTGACCACCAGCCCTCTGTGTGCACATATAAACTTGCACCTTCGAAACCCAGCAGTTTCTGCATATCTGCCGATAACTCTAGGTCGTAGCTGCCCGAATATCGACCGGCCCGTCGATGCGTACTAATACCACCATGAACATTTTGCTGATATATATTTGTAACGCTGAGGCCAAGCTCTATGCCAATATCAGAAAGTTTATCATTAAAACCAAAAAAGCCATCTGTTAGTGTATCCTGCCGCCAAATGTTGACAGGACGTTCTGTTTGTTCTTGTTCTGTGTTCTCCGCTCTTGAAAGTCCTGCTGTACTTAACAGAAGCACAACACTCAAAACAATCCTTGTTTTGTTCATATTCATTCCTTATTCTTTACATTCTTTACCTGAAAAAGCACCTTCTGTGAAATACATAAGTTCCTGTCTAACGGCTTATAGCCATCAACTTTCTCTAATTTCCTTTAGTTTGGCTGCTGGGTAAGCATTCCGACCTTATGTTAGTCATGCCTAATATAGTTAGCCATGACTAACTTATCAAGTATTTTATTGCAATTTTTTAAGAATTTTCTCAACCGGTGG
>CAZZHL010000007.1:0-20526 GCA_964653945.1 uncultured Pirellulales bacterium | reverse complement strand
AATCTTTTTATCCCTATGCTGAGCAATATAGCCAACCGCCAGCAGTGCATATCCTGTGGACCTACTGATTCGCATATTAATCTCCTTTCAGTCTCGGCAAGGCCGAGCCTTGACGGACAAAACATGCCAAGACCGTCAAAGATTCTATTTATATAACTTGAGGGTGCAGGCTAATGAAGAGGCAAACAAACAACGGCCTCTATCGTAAAATTAAGCCCTTCTTGGTACTCTTTCTGGTTTGGGCGAAAGCCCATCTGTAGTTTCGAGGTAGTATAAAGCAAACACCCCATTGCTCTACAGAAGCTCAAAGTGTTTATTATATTATATAATTCAATCAAAATTGCAAGGATTTTTATCGCCGAAATGCATAAAATGTGGAAAAATTTGATAAAATATTGCCGAATTATAAAAGTTACTCTGAAAAATAATAAAGAATTTCAGAAATTTTGCTCAGATGTGCAAAAAACTTGACATATAAGGCATTCTAACATAGGATTTTGCTGTAATTTTGCTTTCTAAAGGAGACTGTTATGGCCGAAATTAAGCCAAGGATAAGCGTAGATTATTCAGAAAATGCAACAATAGTTACCTTCATCGATGAAAAAATCCTCGAAGAAATGGACATTCAGGCACTTCAGGAGTCGATTATGTCTGTCGTTGACCAGGCTGAGCGCATAAATCTTATCCTGGATTTTGGCAACGTCCGATTTTTATCCTCCGCTGTTCTGGGACTTCTAATAAGAATCAGCAAAAGAATTTACGAACACGGTGGGCAACTAAGACTTTGCAATATCAACCCAAAAATCTTCGAAATCTTCAAAATAACCCGGCTGAACAAAATCTTCGATATTTACAAAGACATCGAAAGTGCCACTGAAAAATTATCTAAAGCAAATGGTTAAGTGCTTTTTCTGTTTTGTTTACAAGAGTAAGGATTGGCTGGTAATCGCGACACAACTCACTATCTTGACTCTTGACTGTAGTCAGTCAAGTCTGCCGTACATCTGGTGGACAAGTTTGAAAAATAGCTTTCGCCTACACGGACTAACCAAGGCGTGCGATAAAATATAAAATTATGGTATCAGAAATGCCTATCACCGATTCAATACTTGTTGAAAGCATACCGTCTGCTGTTGCCGACGTGTGCAGACAAATCCTATCGAAGCTCGAATACTACAGTTTCAGCAAAGAAGACATTTTTGCCGTCCACTTGGCTTTAGAGGAGGCTTTCAGCAATGCCATCACGCATGGAAACAAAATGGACTCCACCAAACAGATTAGAATCAACTATTCCTTGGACCAGGAAAAAATCGGAATTTCTGTGGAAGACCAGGGCTCCGGATTTGAACCGGAAGGCGTACCAGACCCACGATTTGGCAAAAAACTTTTTGAGCCTGACGGAAGGGGGCTGCTTCTTATGAAAGCGTATATGGATGTCATCGAATTCAACGAACAGGGCAATGCCGTACGTATGGTCAGATATAAGGAAAAGCCACCTTTTACAGGCTAACTGTAGTTCCTTTTTATACGCCTGAGGTGTAGACAACAGTATAAAGCACAAGACCTGCAATGGAAAGGTAGGGATAAGCAAGAGATGTTTAATAGACTTCTTGTTATTTACGGCTGTTTGCTTATCCTGGGCGGTTGCATAAATAAAGAAGAACCGATGCCCAGAATTGTCTATGCACCTCAGCCCGAGCCGAAAATCGTTCAGCCAAGAGTTTCAACTAAAACTACTACAAAAAGCGTCTCTGGAAATTGGCTGCCGCCTTCGTACCTGGAAAAACAATGGACAGCCATTGTAATACATCATTCAGGAACAACAAACGGCAATTCAGCCATATTTGACGAATGGCACAGGCAGGGCAATCATTGGGAGGGGGTTGGCTACGATTTTGTCATAGGAAACGGCACCGATAGTGTTGATGGGGAGGTTGAGGTTACATTTCGATGGCACAAGCAGCAAACAGGGGCACATTGCAAAACGCCGGATAACTGGGCTAATGAAGATGCGGTTGGGATTTGCCTCGTGGGTAATTTCAATAACACCATACCTACATCTCGTCAGATGCAGTCTCTTGTAAAACTCATTGGCTTTTTGCAAAACCGCTACGGGATTCCCCAAAGCCGTATTTATGGCCATAAAAACACACCGGGAGCAAGAGCAACAGACTGTCCCGGCAGAAACTTTCCGATGGCCAAGCTAAAATCCATGCTTGGCTCCTGAGCTTGCAGCAATATCCACACTTAGGCAGCGAACATTTCGCGTCCTATAAATCCGCCACACGGATGGCGGACAAGTCTCATTATTTCTGTTTTCCTGCATAAATTCTCTATGATTGCATCGGTTAAGGCAAGTCGTAGGCCGATTATTCCGATGCTACTTCGCAGAGTAGCATAAAAGCAAATAAGGAGTTTGCCAAATGGATATGTACGATTCGTTAGTTGGTCCCAGCAGTATGCTAAATGAGCAGATTGCACACCAGATTTTTGATATTCTGCCTGAGCATGGGCCAGCTATGGCAATTATCGACAGGCAGGGCAGCTGCTGGCTAAGTAACCCTGAAAAATTTTCACAGTTAAGTATCAGCGAGTCAATTTTAAAAGAGCTTTGTGACAAGATTGATGACGGCACCGAGCCGGTTGTAACCCAGGCAAACGATTGCAGCATCATTGCCGCACAATTAGCCACCGACCGGACTAATTGCGGCTATGTGCTTATTTCCTTACCACAATATACCCCTGAGTCTACATTAGTAAACATTGATTTGATTGAGATACTACTTAATCAAATCGGTATAATAGCCAACCTTATCGAAAAGAACCATCTGCTTCACGAACTTCAAACGAAACAGTACAGCGTGTACGGCCGCAGCGAGACGCCCTCAAATTGACTTTGTTTCGCACATCTGTTATTACCTGCCCATCGTACCTTTATATTTAGTCAGGAACAATTGAAGTTTTGTTTGCCTTTATGGGGGGACTTGATATAATTATCACATAAATTGAAACACTAAATACTATTTTCTCTAAGCTGATATACTGTAGAAAAAGTGAAATTTCGGGTTTTTAAAAACGGCAAAATTGTTGATAAATTTGCACTATGTGGTGCCTATCTATTCGGAACGGACGGAATTGGTATCCGCCGGGCTAAATTTACGTTCAAAAACTCATTCTTGGAATGCGAAAAACCAAATCTGGAAACAGCAGGACTGGCGTTGCTGTGGCCTATTGAAGGCTTTGGAAAAGTCCTTTTACCAACAACCTGCCTGCCTGAGCGGGAAAAACCATACAATCTAAACGTCGAGATAGCACGGGCAAAACTGATGCAAATCATCAACAAGCGAGAGGACTGGGCTTTTTTCGACCAATTAGAAGGTTTTGAAGATATCTCTAAACAGGCCCAGGTCCTGTTTACTCAGGCGATTCAAAACATAAAAAACCCGCCACTGGCCTCAAAATTGGCAGATGAATCACTCAAAAAAGCTATAGTTTTCTCTGAAGACCTGGCAGTGAAACAGGCAGAATCTCTTTTCGGCGCAAGGAGCAATACCCACGGCTTTGGTCGGGGATGTCTTGGCTGCAGAATAGACCCTAAGCAAATCACTAATCCTGAATATGTTGCGAGGTTGATGGAGCTGTTTGGCTCTGTAACAATACCAATAAACTGGGCGCAAATAGAACCTCGTGAAGACGACTATGATTTTACATCGATTGATGTTTGTATCGAAGCTCTTATCAAAAAGAAACTGACATTTAGTGCAGGCCCGCTGCTTTGTTTCTCGAAGGAATATCTGCCCAGGTGGCTCCTAAGTAGCAAAGCTGGCTTTGAAAAGATTCGCGATACTGCGTATCAATTTGCCTCAATGGTGGCGCTCCGCTATTCAAACATCATTCGGTCGTGGTGTGTTATAAGCGGCCTGAACGTATTTAACCATTTTGGCTTTGACTTCGAGCAGGTTCTGGAAATGACCCGTGCAGCCAATATGGCTATAAAAGCCGCCAGCAGCAGCAGAGCCCTGAAGATAATTGAAATCAGCAATCCATGGGGTGAGTATTATGCAACGACACCCCATACCATTCCACCATTGGTCTATATAGATATGCTCGTACAAAGCGGTATAAATTTTGACGCCTTTGGGCTGCAGGTGAAATTCGGAAAAAATCAGTCCGGTATGCACGTCAGAGATATGTTGCAAATATCGGCAGTTTTAGATTACTTTGCGCCTATAGCAAGGCCGCTGTATATAACCGCTTTGGAAGTTCCAAGCCAAAATGGGGATGGTTTACACCAGCCGGAAGTCGCCGGTATATGGCACCAAAAGTGGAGCCAGGCCAAGCAAGCCCAGTGGCTCGAGCAGTTCTATAAAATAGCGCTTAGCAAACCTTTTGTCGAAACAGTAACATATTCGAATATCATTGACAAAGCTGATAGCACCATCGCCTACAGCGGTTTGCTGACTAACCAGCTTGAACCTAAAAAATCCTTCAATACTTTGAAGAAATTACGTAATTCTATCTTTACTCGATAAATAAAACGTGAATTGAAAGTGTAACACAGTACGACATACACGATACGCAATACGAGATACGGTATGATGGAAGCCAGGCAGGAAAGGATTCAGTCATTTGCGTTCGTCATCAGTATCGTCGTAGCTGTTTGCTTTTCCTTGGGGTTTGTTGGAAACCTCGCAGCGCCTGGACAATCGTACAAAATCGAGTTAGACGAGAAAATAAATCCAAACAATGCACCTGCAGCTTCTTTGGTAAGGTTGCCCGGTATAGGCATTTCGCGAGCTGAGGCAATAATAGCATACCGTGAGGAATTCAACCAAGGAAATAAAAACGGGCTTGCTTTTCAGAGTTGCAATGATTTACAAAAAGTCAAAGGTATAGGCCCAAAAACGGTACAAAACATTAGCTATTGGCTGAAATTCGAATAGGAAGATGGATTATGATTAGAGAATCTATGTTTATGGGTACAGTATCTAACAAAAAACTGTCTTTTAGTTCGTTATTAGTGATTTTGCTTGTTGTAGGATGTTTACCTTCGGGCGAATCCACAAAAGTAAAGAAAAAAACAGGCCCAGCTATACAAAATGAGGCTCAAATAGGGCGCATAAAAAGGTCTGCTGAGTACACAGTTACTATCCCCCAAGAGAATTGGCGCATGGCTTTTGTAAGCTGTCGAATAGTAACCGGCGATACCTTGTCATTGTTGATGAATAACATCGGGGCACCACAAGTTCCAAACGGCTATGCGTCTTTTGTGCGTAATTTGACGGCGGTCGACTCATCTGGAAATGCGGTACCTATCAAGGATTTAGGACAAGCTCGTTGGGAGATTACGCCGTCCGTTAATGAGTCTATAACTTTATACTATGAAGTGTTATTAGAACACGACAAATCAGATTTGCCCAGGGGGCCTGCTGAGGCACCATACGTGACAGAAGATGGCACTTTCTGGACGGGACGCGCTTTATTCATCGCTGCTGATATGAACGATATTACAGTGCGTTTCAATCTCCCTGACGGATGGCATGTGTCTACACCATGGCAATCTGCACCCGGTCAACCTTTTACCTTTTTTGTGAAAAATGCCGGCGAACTCACAGAAGCCTTTGTCTTTGCAGGAACCCACGTTGAGGAGCAGGCTAAAGCTGGTAACATGGACATCCTCATTGCTCTTGGTAATAGATTCAAGCAGTCAAAAGGGTTTTTGCAGGGTACGGCACAAAAGCATTTGGATGCTTGTGTGGAGTTGTTCGGCGGAACAGTAACGGGAAGAACGCTCATCGTGGTGAATCATCAGGACAGAAAAAACTCATTCAACAGTGGCGTATTTGGCCGGAGCATCAGTATGCTAATGGGGGACGAGCCTAATGAGGAAAATGAAGAACAGTGGGCACCTTTGATTATCCACGAAGTGCTTCGTCTCTGGAATGGACAAGCCATTGAACACACTGGGCGTGAAAATTGGTTCAGTGAAGGTTTTGCCGACTACTACTCTATGATTATGTGCCCACGCCTGGGTTTGAAAAGCGAGGAAGATTTCATTCAGAGATTAATACATGTGTCTAAAAGGTACTTTACTAAATTGGGTCAGAGCCCTATACGTGAGACTCCAGATTACGAATTGCGGTATACCGGCGGCTCGTTGGTCGGATTGTGTATGGATATCCAAATAAGGAAGGCCACAAACAATGCAAGGAGTTTGGATGATTTGATGAAACAGATGCATCAGGCATTCGGCAAGACCGGCAGGAAATACTCTATGGATGATGTGGTTAGCATCGCGAACAGTATAACAGGAACAGACCATGCGGAGTTCTTTGAAAGTTACGTTGCCGGAACTGATGAGTTACCACTTGAGGAGTTACTTGGCTATATAGGTTTGGACATCAAAAAGGAAGTCACAGAGGAGCTGCCGGCTCGATATTATGCCGTTCATGTGTTACTAAAAATGGTATGGCTTGGTCAAACCGAGGAGGGATTGACCATCAAGATGTCTGAAGAGGCGGGATACAATGATGGTGATAACTTAATTGCTGTTGCCGGAATACCGGTCAAGACGATCAAGGACCTGCAGATTGTAGCAAAAACATTGAAACCGGCAGACAAGGTTACACTAACTGTGTTGAGGGATGGGAAGGAGACTAATCTGGATATAACTTTGGGTGGAGAAGACCAGCCCCCCGCTTTTGAGCGTAAGGTCGAAGTCAGCATAGAAAAGAAGGTGGATTTAGATAGCTCTCAAAAAGCGATTCTATCTGGTATTATTGGGCGATAGCAACATGGACGAGTGGAAACTCGATAAGCGCCGAACAAAGACTACTAAGGATATGAAAGGCCTCGCTAAACGCAGCTTTTTGACAGCTTGTATTATTTTTTCTCTTGCGCTTACCATTCGCTTTATCTATCTTTATGAAAGCTCCGCTAATCCTTCTTTTCAATCGCCAATTGTAGATTCCGAATTTTATGATAAAGCAGCCAGGGAATTTTCCGCCGGGCAAGGCCTGGGAAGTAACTTTTTCTGGCAGCCGTTTTTTTATCAGTTCTTCTTGTCTATGGTCTATTTTTTCAGCGGCAGCTCAATCATTACCGCAAAGGTTATTCAGGTATTGTTAGGCGGATTAACCTGTGCTTTGGTCTATAGACTGGGGGAAAAGATTTTTGACCGGCGAATTGGTATTATCGCAGGATTAATTACGGTGTTTTACGGACCACTGCTCTTTTATGAATCGGAGCTTCTGGCGACAGGCTGGGCGGCGTTTTGGGCGGTGGTGCTTGTGCTGCTTTTTTTGAAAACGCAGGAGAAAGATAAACTTCGGCACTGGTTTCTTCTGGGGCTATGTGGTGCTTTGAGCATTATTACCCGTCCAACGTTCCTCCTGTTTTTTATCGCCGGATGTATTTGGCTAAGGTTTAAGGTTCAGCGAAGAGTGTCGCTTATGACTCGGTTTGGCGCTCTTTTCGTAGGGATTCTGATAGTTACAGTGCCGGTTGGCCTTGCGGCGATGCATGCTGGCCAGAAATTTTCGGTTCTGCCATCTTCGAGCGGGATTAACTTATACATCGGGAATAATCCAGATTATCGCCAAACACTGACTGAGCGGCCGAGTGAAGACTGGGAGGAAAAGCTGTTTAAGCGTCTATCGAAGAACGAAATAAGCAAGAATGCGTGGGAACGGGATAGTTTTTTTAAACAACGAGTGATAGAGTATGTGAAAAATCAACCACTTGATTTTGCTAAGGGACTGGGGCATAAAACACTGGAGTTTATCTGCTCAAGGGAAATCCCGAGAAACGTGAGTGTATATATGTTCGGTAGATGGTCACGGTTACTCCGCTTGCTGACATGGAGAGTCGATGGGTTTGGGTTTCCATTTGGGCTTATCTTTCCACTGGTGGTATTGGGTTTAATCTTTAACTGGAGACGGATTCCGGCACCAGTGATACTTTTTATAGTGCTGTATCCTTTGTCCATAATTCTGTTTTTTGTCACGAGCCGTTATAAAGTGCCGGTGGTTCCGATTCTTGCTATCCTTGCAGCGGCCGGATTGGTCAGTGTGGTTGACAGGATTCGGCTGAGGCGGTGGCGAGAGGTTATGATAATAGCCGCTGTGGTTGTGGGAATGGTTATACTATCGACCCTACCGGGACCATTCTGCCAGGAACAGGTAGATTTCGAGCCCGAGTTTTTCCAGTCGGTCGGCCGTGGGATGACTAAGCGGGGCTTTAATGATGGGGCAATGACGTGTTTTTCCGAGGCCTTGAGGCTGAAACCGGATTGTCCTGAAACGTATTATTATGCGGGCAATGCACTTATGCAGCAGGATAAATTGGATGAGGCAATCAAGTATTATATAGACGCGCTTCGGCTGAAGCCGGATTATCCTAAAGCACATGCTAACCTGGGTGTGACACTTATGGGTTTGGCATTTTTGAATGTAGCGCATATAGAGCATAATAAGGTGATGAATGAGGCAATCGAACATTATAAAGCAGCGCTGCGGCTAAAACCAGATTTTCCTGAAACTCATTTTTACTTGGGTGTAGCTCTCGAAATGCAGGGTAAAATAGATGAGGCAATTGAACATTATAAAGAAGCGCTGCGGCTAAAACCAGATTTTCTTGGAGCGCGTAAAAAATTGGCCCTTGCGCTAGAAAAACGGAGAAAATCAAAAGATGAGTTTAACCGCAGCTTACCATAGCAACAATTTATAAGTTATCTGGAAAATACGGGCTAAATAGTAGAGAATAAGACAAATGGACGAATGGGAAATAGATAAGCCGCTGGGGCAATGTTACGGCTCTGGAAGAAAAATCGAACCCGGTGAAGAATACTTCGGTGCTTTGGTGGAAACCAACCAGGGATTGCTGCGCAGGGATTTTTGCGCCGAGTACTGGAACAGTGAAAACCCGGATGTATTTTGCTATTGGAAAACGAAGCTTCCTTCTGCCGACCAGAAAAAGCCGATTTTCGTTGATGATGAGATGCTGATGGCCTTTTTCCAGCGCCTGGAAAAAGAAAGCGAGCAGGAAAAAGTAAATTTCCGCTTCGTACTGGCTTTGATTTTAACGCGAAAAAGGTGCCTTAAATACGACTCTTCGAAAACAGAAAACGGCAGGGAAATCTGGCGATTGAGAATAACAGGTGAGAACGATTTCGTCGAGGTGTTAAATCCCGAACTTGACCAGCAGCAAATAGAGCAATTAACCTCGCAGATAGGTGAGATTTTACGAACGGATTTATAAAAAGTGAGTTATCAATACTATAACCACCGATTTGCAGTGAGCTTGTCGAACCTGTTAGTCATTAGTTTTGTTGCAGTAATATTGCTTAGTAGCTGTGCACCTCAGATACGAAAGCCCGTACCAGTCTATCCGGGCAAAGAGTCTTTAGCTGAATCTTTATCTATCTTGAGGTCACGCTCACAAAATGTACCGCCACTCAAAGCCAACGGCCGGTGCCGGCTGCAGTATTATACCGATGGCAAAAAACATAAAGAAAACTTCCCTGTAAAACTCTGGGTCAATCCGCCGGATGAAATTTACCTGCAGGGCGATATAGCTTTCAATCCGAAGGGACTTATTGCCGGCTCAAATGAACACGAATTTTGGCTGGCAATAAAACCAAAAGAAATCAACAGCTATTGGTGGGGACAATGGACCGAAGGAACTTCTACCGGAAAGCTGATGCTCAGCCCTAAAATTATGCTCGATGCTTTCGGAATCGTCGAAATCGGTAGTGAAGAAAAGTGGTCGTTGTCAAACGAAGGTGCCTTTGATGTGCTTACAAAACGCAACGAACAGGCAGCAATAATCAAAAATATATATATTTATAACAGCCGCGATTATCTCATTAAAAAAATCGAATACTTCGATACTGACGGCCAGGCTGCTGTTCTTGCGGAGCTGGGCAGATACAAAGAGGTTCTCAAAGGCTTTATTGTGCCAACTCTTATAAAGATTATCAACCGTGCCGATGGCGAAAAGGAAGATTCAGTCCAAATTAGCCTCGGCTCCATAAAGTCAATGAGCTTCAGTGATAAGCAACGCAGGCATCTGTTTATTCGTCCGCAGCCGCAGGGATTCAAGAACATTTACAAAATCGTTGATAGCAATACTGTTGAACAACCATAGCAAATAAAGCGTATAGCACCTGTTATTATCATTCGCTATTTTTAGTGGAGTTTATCTATGAGCTTAAAAGAGAGAATAAAACAAGGTTTGTTCCTGTTAGATGGGGCGATGGGAACCCAGTTAATTGCCAGCGGTATTGAAGTCGGCAAGTGCAACGACTATCTCAATATCGAATCGTCCGACATCGTTTCTAATATCCACAAGGCCTACCTGCAGGCGGGCAGCGATGCGGTCATTACCAATACATTTGGAGCCAACAAATTTGCTCTTGCCCGTCACGGCCTTGCTGAAGAGGTTGAAAAGATAAATACCGCAGGCGCAAAGATAGCACGTAAAGCAGCAGGGGAGCAAAAGTATGTCTTGGGAGATATTGGGCCAAGCGGGAATTTTATAAAACCTTTGGGAGATTTGGAGCCAAAGGACTTAGAAGATGCCTTTACTCAGCAGGCAAAGGCACTTTTAGCAGGGGGGGCAGATGGTTTCATAATTGAGACAATGACCGCTCTCGATGAGGCAATAATCGCAATTGAAGCCGTAAAATCGGTTAGCGGAGATTTGCCTGTATTTGCGTCATTCGCCTTCGACCGTTCCGGCGGAGATTACCGAACTATGATGGGAGTCGATGTCGAGTCAGCAGTTTCAAAAACCATTTTATTGGGAGTCGATGCAGTCGGTTTTAACTGCGGATCAGCAACACTGGATGAATATATAGAGCTGGCAGAAAAGTTTGTCTCAGCTGTAAAAGCTTCCGGTAAGGATACTTTAGTTTTTGCTGAGCCGAATGCAGGTAAACCGGAACTGGTTGATGGAAAAGCGGTTTATAAAGTTTCGCCTGAAGATTTTGCCTCGGCTGCGGAGAAAATACATTCACTCGGCATAAACATCATCGGCGGCTGCTGCGGAACTACACCGGCACACATAGCAGTCATCAGCAAGAAACTGCAAGTTGGCAGCGGATAACGAAAGACAACAGAAGATAGTTGTTGTCATGTCGAGCCCATTCGGCTCTGCTCAGAGTAAACTCCGTCGAGACATCTGCGTTGTGCGCGATGCTAACCCTATAAGCCATCGCCAAGGTCACGCCAATCGGGATTGGCGTGAGCGAGTAGTCGCAATTTCTTATCTCGCCTCCAGCGTTTGACCTGCTTTTCTCTCGCAATCCCAGAAAGTGCATCGCCCAACGATTCGACATAAACCAGCGTGTCGATTTTGTAGCGATGTGTAAAGCCATCGACCAATCCGGTCTTGTGTTCCCAGACTCTTTTGCGGATATTGTTGGTGAGTCCTACATACAAAGTGCGCGATTGGTTGGACATGATGTAAACATAGTATGTCTTGCTTCCAGACATACGCACATTATAGGAGAGAATACCTTGCGAAGCCAGATTTCTCGACTCCGTTGCGCTCCGCTCGAAATGACGATGCCTCAAATCACGGGTGATGAAATAACAAGATATCAAGCTTTAAGAAATCTGGTGATTTGGTCGATGGTTTTCGCTGTTGCGCCTTGATTTTTTCTAATCACCTCTCGGCCGTTATAGGCAATTTTTTTAGCAAAGTCCGGCTTGCTAAGGCATTTTTTCATAGCATCAAGCAATTCACCTTCGTCTCTGACCATAATTGCACCCTCGTCAGCCAAAAGTTCGTCAACGGTCTGTTTGAAATTAAACGCATACGGCCCGAATATTGTACATTTGCCTAAGGCGGCCGCCTCCATCATATCAGAGCCGCCCATCGGAACCAGAGACCTGCCGACAAAAATTATCGTCGCCAGCGAATAGAATTTTCGCAAATCCCCCATCGTATCGCCAAGAATAACCGCGTCGATTTGAGATTTTTCTGCAGCAGGTTTTTTTGCCTGGCTGTAGCGGATTAAATCAAAGCCATTTTCTTTTATTAACTGAGCTACCTCGTCGAATCTTTCTGGTTTACGCGGAACGATTGCCAGACGCAGGTCTTTAAATCGTTGCTCCTGATTTAAGCTCTTAAAAACATTAAGAATAATCTTTTCTTCGCTAGGGCCGGTGCCGCCAGCAACCCACAAACGATTTGAGATTTGAGATTTGAGATTTGAGATTTTTCCGAATAGTTGTTCCGCAAGTTCGTCCGTTCCTGCGACTTTATCAGTAATCTGGGCGGTATCGTACTTCAACGAACCGGTTACAATAACTGCCTCGTTCGGACAGCCAATTTCCTTAAACCGCTGTGCATATTCCTGCGTCTGGGCAAGAACAAGACTAATCCTCTGAAAGATTGTCTTAGCAAACGGTTTTATTATCTTATATCTGGAGAAACTTCTGCCGCTTATTCGGCCATTGATTACAACAACGGGTATGTTCAGCTTCTGCGCGATTTGAACGAAATTCGGCCAAACCTCCAGCTCCATCAAAAGGCAAATCGCCGGCCGAATAGCGCGAAAGGCACGACGCATTACACAGGAAAAATCGAACGGGAAGTAAAATACCGTATGCTTACTGCTGAACAGGGTATTTGCGCGGGCAAACCCGGTATCGGTAGTAGTGCTTACCACGATTTCAAAATTGCTGAACCTATCCTCAAGCTCCTTTATGATTGTCCTTGCAGCATTAACCTCGCCGACACTCACGGCGTGTAACCATATACATTTTTTAGCCGGATTTTTGCGAGTAATTTTCCCAAATCGTTGCCCCCAGCCGCTCCGGTAGCGCTTATATCTCACGGCACGATATATAACTTTAGGGCTATAAATCACCCCAGCCAGCAAATATACAAAATCAATCAAAAACCTCATTGACCATCCCTGCAAAACATCAATTGCATAATCATATTTGTAAACTACAGTTATGTCAAATAAATGCTCATTTGGAAGCCAAAATTGATGTTTGACTGAGCAGAAAGCTTCCTAAAAACACGTCCAAATATGTTATAATATAAAGTGTAACAGATGAATAATTTCATGGAGTAAAGGGACAATTTATTGGAAATTGGGTCATCCTATGAATTTTCCTGGTCATTTTGGTAAGCTGTTTCTAAGGGGCAGAGAGCGCTGTGCTTTATTGCTGGTTCTATCGGTTCTGGTTCTCGGCATAACGCAGGAAGCTCTCTATGGGCAGGATGCCAACAATTTGCAGATAGATGGTACATTGCCATTCGGTGACATACCTTACGTCTGGGCACTATTTCGTCGAAGTCCCGGAGGCGAGCCATTACCTGACCCGGAGGAGAGTGCGCTTCAGATGTTTTTTGATAGCGGTGCTTCCGGGATATTACTATCTCGCGAAGTCAGAGAAGAGCTTGGCATATACGCGGAACCTAATGCGAATTTTGTTGATGTCGGAGTGGGAGGAGAGCAGAATTTTGAGGTATCTGAAAGTTTATACATAGCTTTGGCAGACTATGACCTGATGGAATACCCAACTGAAAATCAATTCCATGAGGATTTGGGACCCTGGAGGTTGATGTTGGCTATCGACTATTCTGAGGACCCGCTTGGACAAACTATCGATATTGTCGGCATTCCTGGAATGGCCGGTAAGTTGGTTGTTCTAACAGTAAAAATGTTTGACGTTTATGGATTTGAGATTCCGTACTATGTAACACAAATTATGGAGCCGAACGACCTCTCTATCCCGGAACTTGATATTGAAGTTAAACTGCGGTTTACTAACTTCCTTTATACTTCACACCCAGACAACGAAGGCCCACTACCGGTATTAGGTTATAATCCTGTCATCGAAGACATTCGAATCGGTTACCAGGGCAATAATTCTATCGGCGATTGGCTTTTGGATACAGGCGCTCAACTCAGCATGATGTCATGCGCACAGGCAGAAACCCTCGGCCTTGTCGATTCTAACTGTGACCCGATAGTGGAACCGGAATTTTACCAGCCGATAGGGGGCATCGGCAGTCAGGTTGAGGCCCCCGTATTCCTGATTGACACGGTGTCGATACCTACTCTTAACGGCTTTGAGCTGGTATATGGCAATCCCTATGTCGGGGTCTTGGATATAGGAACCATTAATGAGCATACCGGTGAGCCTATAATACTTGACGGAATATTTGGAACCAACTTTCTCGGCTATTCGTATAATCTGGACCTTGATATCGTAATGGGACCTTATGACAGTATTGTTTTTGACACCCAAAGAGCAATTCTTGGATTTGATGTGAATGATACTTATCCGGTACCCGATACCCTTCCGAACCAATGTGGAGATGCAAACCATCCCTGGCTTGAGGGTGATATCAATCGTGACTGCTGGACGGACATGGAAGACCTTGGGATGCTATCGTACGAGTGGCTTACCAATAATTGTGACTGGCTTAACTGGAACTGCGCCGGTTGTGACTTAAACCGTGACAAAAAAGTAAACTTCAAAGATATGGCCTTATTGGCGATAAATTGGTTGAACTGTACCTGTGATGGGTAATTGATATGGGGCGTTACTAAGACATATAGCACAAAATGCGTATAGGAAATTCTGCATTGGTTCATAAGAAGTGCGATTTGAAAGCGGTTTTTGATTCAGTATTTCGCCTGCCTATATTGCTCTATCATATCACGCAGTCGGCTGACCAGCTTATTATTTTGGGAAGCGCTGGCCAGTTCCAATGCTTCTTGCGCAGTTCTAATAGCCATCTCAAACTGGCCCGTTGCCGCATAGCTGGCAGCCAGTACCTCAAGCACTTCCGGGTCTTGATGTTTTGTTAACTCAGCCGCTTGCGTAGCAATTATGACTGCGTTACTGGGGTCACGAACCTCAAAATCCGGATATGTAGCCAAAATTCTTGCCAGCCAAATCGCCGGTTTGTGCCACGATGGTTTCAGTTGCATTGCCTGCTTAAGATGTTTAATCGCCTCACGGGGCTTGCCTGTCATTGCTAAAGCCACCCCCATATTATAATGAGCCTCAGCATTGTTGGGTGCAAAACGGAGAGCCTGACTAAAATGACCAATTGCTTCGTCAGGTTTATTTTGAGATACAAACAGCCTACCTACCTTCAGATGAAGTTCAATGTCGTCGGCCTTAAACTGCAGAACTTTGCGATAGTAAATAACTGCTTCTTCAATCTTGCCCTGCGATTCAAGTAACAAAGCCAGGTTGTTGTGAGCCTCGGCAAAGTCCGGCTTAACTTGTAGAGCACGATGAAATTGGTTGATTGCCTCATCGAATTTACCTTGCATTTCCAGTATGGTACCAATGTTGTTGTACGCAAGCGCATTGGAAGGCTTGATTTTCAAAGATTGACGGTAGTGGTCAACTGCCTCATCGAGCTTACCCTGATCTGCTAACGCATTGGCCAGGTTGTTATGTGCGTAGGCATGCTCGGGATTGATTCTTAGAGCCTCATAGTAATGGCTGATTGCTGCATCAAGTTTACCGAGCGATTGAAGAGTATTACCCAGGTTATAGTGTATATTGGCATTTTTCGGTTTACCTTGTAAAGCTTTATAATAATGGTCAACCGCTTCGTCAAACTTGCCTTGTAATCTAAGCACCAGAGCCAGGTTATTATGTGCATCGAAATAACTCGGTGCAAGTTGAATAGCCCGTCGGCAGTAGCTCTCCGCTTCATCAAGCTTGCCTTCTCGCTGAAATGCATAACCCATCGTCAGATTTATTTGTGCCGCATCCGGAGCCAGTACCAGGAAATATTTACTGAGACTCACCGTACTACGCCAATGTACCAGATATCTCCGTGTGCCGACCGCCTCAGAACCGGCTAATATTAACGCGATAATTACAGCCACTATATGCCACTTCGGAGTTTTATTTGCGTTGTAAAACCAAACCACAAAAGCAGCAAGTATCATCAGTAATCCTACAGAAGGCAGGTAAGCAAATTTATCTGAAGCAATTACGTTACTAAAGCCTATAATCTGCATTGTGGGCAGGACCCCGATAAAGAAAATCAACCACCCCGTTAGTGCTGCTCGTGTCCAGCGCAGCGAGATTATTAATAAGAGAATTAATACACAACTACCAATGATACCGGCCATCATCATTGGGTCAGACAGTGAAAAAACCACTGGGTATGCGTAATATGATGATAGATTTACTGGCCAAAAGATTTTGTAAAGATAGAAAACGATGTCATGGCAAATTACTAATGGAATGCGCTCCGGGCCGTATTCTGCCGGCAGCCCTACAGCGGCGGTTCGGCTTTGTGAAATATAAGTTATAACTGCAGATATGGTCCCTACTGCGAGAAAGGGAATTTTCTCCAAAGCAGTCTGCCGGTTAAGACGCTTTAGAGGCCAGTAATCCATAAGAAACATCATTATCGGCAACGGCGTACTCGTTGGTTTCGACATCAATGCCAGTATATACATCGCCATACAGCTAAGATAAAACCTCCACTTTTTTTTGCGTGCAAAACAAACATAAAGAATCAAACAACAAAATGCGAAGAACGCCGTTAAAAGTGTTTTGCGTTCGCTTACCCAGGTAACAGGTTCAACCGTCATAGGATGAACACCAAAGAGCAACCCGATTCCAGCCGCTACCCAAACATGACCAAATAACAAGTAAAGCAGTACTATTATCAATACAGTATTTGCCATGTGCAGAGCAAGACTGGTACGATGAAACGGCATCAGATTATCATCTCGCCCACCCAGACCATAATCAATCATCAGTGAAATCATTGCCAACGGCTGGTAGTATCCACCTACTGTTGACGGCTCCAGTACTTCAGTGAGGAACCGCCAAGCTGACTTCAAGCTGGGGTTCTGCACCAATAGATTCTCAATAAAATATTGGTCATCATCGATTAACAATGCATTGGCTGATAATGAGGGCCAATGCACCATAAGAACTACTATGCAAACAACAATAATCAAACTTATCAGTAGTTTGGCTTTGGAAACCGACTCCCCAATTTTCTCTTGCATAAGTAGGCCTCTAAATGTTCCGCTTATTTAGCCGATTCTATAGTCTGATACCACACAATACAAGAACCTGTACTGCCTTGCTAACAATCACGCTTAGACTGTCACTTTCCACCTCTGCCAAGTTTAGTTAGTGTTAATATCTGTTTACAGATGCTTTTGCAGACGTGCATGAATGTGAATCTTAATGGAATCAATTTAGCTGGTTCAAAATCTGTACACACACTTTTTGGAAACTCATTGCCTAAAATTTTTATTTTCTCTGGGTCGCAGCATTCCAATCCTATCCGCCTTGCTGTTTTTATAATCGGCAGCTCTTCCGGCTTGATATTGACCAGCTTACAGCATACGGTTTCACAGGCAATCGGCTCGGTCCCGCTAATGAGCCATCCTAAAGGTCTCGTTCTGCCGCTTATTGGCCCGGCACCATCCATCGCCATAACGCCATCAATTATAGTCAAAGCAGGATTTAGAAACTTAAATATCCCGATAAGCAGCTCACAAAAATCCTCAAAGTTCCCACCTTTTCTGAAGTGCCACAATGGCTTCCATTTGCCGCTGACGCAGCCGAACATATTTTTAACCGCAAATGTAGCCACCAGCTGCTGATGCGTTTTGAACTTGGGTAAATTTATAATTTTATCGGCATCCAGAGCAACCGAACTTATTCCAACTTTAATATTGCCTGCACCTATTCGGCACCATTTTGGTTTATTAAGCTGTTTTACCGGCACGGATAACTTTTTCAGGGCTTCGTCTAATCCCAATGCCTTTATACATGCAAACACATTGCTCCAGGCAGGCGAATCACCGACAAACGGTCTTGCACCAAAATCTTTTAACAGCCGGGCAGTCTCGATAATTACCGCCGGATGTGTTTGGGTGGCATGTCGGCGAGACTTCGGAGAGATGAAATTCGGCTTAAGAAGCACACTATCGCCCCTGCTCACAAACTTTTCCAATCCGCCGAGAAGCTCGAATTGTCTTGCGAAGCTATCGGAGAATTCAGGCCGGCTGTAATCGCTGCATCGAATCAATGTAACTTTTGTCTCAACCATTTCTGACTCACAAGAAGTGTTAATAGTTAATCAATTATACCGGTACAAACCAGTATGAATATCCTGACAGCCGGTTTAGGTTCGGGTAGTTTAAAACCGATTTCATCAAAAAATAAACTTCCTTTTGGTTTGCCAAAGAATAAACCGCCTAAAGTTCTCTGGTCGCTGATGTACCTTTCCGGCCCCAAAAAGATAAAGTCACCTGGACTCATTTTCAATCCGAAGGCCAAAGGGGCAAAAGTAAATTCATGCCTCTGTGCACGTTCGGTCAGGCCCGGGATTGGACTGCTTGTCGGTAGCGAAAATGCCGGCTCTGCAATAATGCTGCACATATCTCTTGAGCCGGGGGTTTTCTGGGCTCTTACCCGCAGGCAAAGCAATCCAGGCCCAACGCTTGCCTTGTCCGTTAAGCTGCCTCTTGAGATATAAAGGACGTCTTGTTGACTGTTCAACCTGGTTGCTATAACGTCATTAGCTTGACTGTCAGTTGACAACAGTTTCACTGTTATTACTTTTTGCCCGTCGGCGGCATGCAGCAAATCAAGCATCTGATTCCACACCGTAGTTTGGCCGAAGCGGACGACAAATGAATTTGCTTGGAAAGCCTTGTAATCCCGGAATCGCAGTGGTTGAATGTACAGAATCTTCCAGATATCATCTAGTTTGTTAATGTTTTCAGCTGGGATTTCAAAGATATGCACGTCAAAATTTATCGTATTTAAGAATTTAGGAGCGGTCTGCTTGTTGCTCTTGGATGGGGCTATATCGCCGATTTTGACCTGCTCCCATATTGGTTTGTTTTTTTCAGGGATTTTACATCCGGTTACCAGCAGGCACACACAGCTAAAAACCATAATTTGAGAAATACGAATCATAAACACAGGTTACCGATAAAATAGAGAGCTGTCAATGCACACTCATCGCTTGTTACCGGACACTTGTTATAATATCGAGCAACCAGTATTTGGCACCCGGCATCGAGAAATTCTTGACCTGTTATCCCATTTCTAATATCATTATTCGAATAAGCTAAATGAAAGTTCGAAAGGAGCAGAAATGAAAGTCAGCAAACGTGCCCAAGGCGTTCCTCCTTCGGCGACTATTGCCGTTACCGCGCGCGCAAAGGAACTAAAAGCTCAGGGCGTTGATGTAATCGGTTTTGGTGCAGGCGAGCCGGATTTCGACACCCCCGATTATATTAAAGATGCAGCTATCCAGGCTCTGAAAGTCGGCCAAACAAAATATACAGCCGCAGCCGGCATAGCTGAACTGCGGTCCGCAATCGCCGCAAAGCTCGAAAAGGAAAACGGCCTCAAATATACCCCTGACCAGATTATCATCAATATGGGCGGTAAGCACTCAGTTTACGAGGCCATGCAGGCAGTGCTTGACCCTGGTGATGAGGTTATCCTGCCAACGCCGTATTGGGTAACATATCCGGAGACGATAAAGCTTGCTGATGCTACTGCAAAAATCCTTAAAACAGATAAAGATAACAGCTATAAAATTACCCCTTCGCAACTAAAAGAGGCTATCACAGATAAGACCGCTATGCTCGTCCTCAACTCGCCCAATAACCCAGGCGGGTTCACATATACACCCGAAGAGCTAAAAGCCATCGCCAAGGTTCTCGAAGGTACAAAGGTGTACGTAATATCGGATGAGATCTATGAAAAGCTAATCTATGGTGATACCAAATTCGTCAGTTTTGCTTCATTAAGTGAAAATGCTTATAATAGGACATTGACTCTCAATGGCTTTAGCAAGACTTTTTCTATGACCGGCTGGCGCCTTGGATATACAGCAGGGCCGCTCGAAGTTATAAAGGCAATGGGACGCCTTCAATCTCATATGACTTCTAACCCTGTGACCTTCGGTCAGTATGCAGCAATTGCCGCTTTTGGTGACCCTGCCGACCAGACAATAGAAAAGATGCGAGTCGAATTCGAACGCAGAGGCAAATATATGGCAGAGCGACTAAACAGCATTGAAGGCATTGAATGTATGGAACCTACCGGTGCTTTTTACTGTTTCCCTGATGTTTCCAGCCATTATGGCCGAAATATTAATGGTATAAAAATCAACGGCAGTATGGACTTTGCAAAAGCGCTTCTGGAACAGGCCAATGTTGCCCTCGTTCCTGGTCTGCCATTCGGCTGTGATAATAATGTTCGTTTGAGTTTTGCCTGCTCACTCGACAATATAACCAAGGGATTAGACCGGCTGGAAAAATGGCTAAGTCAATAAAGAGCAAAAAACAAAATTCTTCTTCCACCTTAAGTGTGGATACCTCGACAAAAGTCGAACAACCAATAAAAACCATCGAGCGTGTTGCTCTATCCGGCTGGCTCGTGATTTTCGGCTGGCTTGCAATGTTGGTTTTCGCTTTCCACGCCTGCACGCATATGGTTGCCGCCGGTGATACCTGGGTCGCAATGGCCTGTGGCC